>JAURLR010000156.1 GCA_030831135.1 Alphaproteobacteria bacterium | reverse complement strand
TCCATGAACGAGACATTGGCGGGCGGCATCGCGTTGGTGCGTCCGGCCTGCAGGTAGATCTGGTAGGCATGCCTGGCGATTTCCGCATCAGTCTCCAGTGCGACACCGCGCGGCGCGGCAACAATACCCTCCCAGCCGGGCTCCTGCGCATGGCACATGGCGCAGCGCCCGAGCACCACATCGCGGACACCATCAAATTCCGCCGCCGCCACGAAACGCGCCTGATGTGCGGGCAATTGCGTCGTCTCCTCGGCCGCCTCCCCAAAGAATTTCGGGACCGTCGAAAGCCACATGATGACGATGAAGATCGCGATGGTGGTGGGCCAGGTCCAGACCGGGTGCTTCTTGCCGGCATGCATCGAATTGAAGGAGTGCCGGATCGTCACCCCCATCAGGAAGACGAGGCTGGCAATGATCCAGTTGTACTCGGTCGCGAATGCCAGCGGATAATGGTTCGAGAGCATCAGGAAGATGACTGGCAGGGTCAGGTAGTTGTTGTGGACCGAGCGCTGCTTGCCGATGGCGCCATGTTTGGGGTCGGGTGTCCGCCCGGCCTTCAGGTCGGCGACGACGATCCGCTGATTGGGCATGATCGCAAAGAATACGTTCGCGGTCATGATCGTGGCCGTGAACGCGCCGAGATGCAGGAAGGCCGCGCGGCCGGAGAAGACCTGCGTATAGCCCCAGGCCATCAGGACCAGCATCACATAGAGGAACAGCATCAAGCGGGTATTGTTGTCTCCGAATTTGCTCTTGCAGATCAGGTCATAGGCGATCCAGCCAAAGGCGATCGAACCCAGCGAGATGGCAATCGCCGTCGTCGTCGAGATATCGAGAACCTCGGGGTCGACCAGGAACAGATCAGCACCGATGTAATAGATGATGGTCATCAGGACAAAGCCGGAAAGCCATGACGAATAGGCTTCCCATTTGAACCAGATCAGGTGCTCGGGCATTTCCGGCGGGGCAACCAAATACTTACGCACATGGTAGAAACCGCCACCATGGACTTGCCATTCCTCGCCAGACACGCCGGCGGGCAGGTTCGGCGGCTTGCGCAAGCCCAGATCAAGCGCGATGAAATAGAAGGACGATCCGATCCAGGCGATACCTGTGATGACGTGCAGCCAGCGTGCCGCGAACGACATCCAGTCCATGAAAATTGCCGGATCCATGATCACCCCCTTGAAAAAATCAGTTTGAACAAAACACTCTTGTTCGGAAACAGCGAAAATCTGACAAGACTTTCAAAATATTATTGTAAGTTACACCCATGCCCCAGATTGAAAATATACGGATGTTCGTCCGTGTCTACGAACTTGGCAGTATGTCCGAGGCTGCACGGGACCAGCGGGTCTCGCCCGCTGTCGCCTCCAGCCGGATTGCAAGGCTCGAGAAACACCTTGGCGTGCGGCTGTTCAACCGCACCACGCGGCGTATCCACCCGACCGAACACGGCCTGGCCTATTACGACGGAGCGACCAAGATCCTGCAGGCGATCGCGGAGGCAGAAGCTGCCGTGGCGACCATTGCCAACAACCCGCGCGGCTCCATCTTCGTCGCCGCACCGCTGGGCGTGGGGAAACGCTTCATCGCGCCCCATGTCCCCGACTTCAAGGATGCCTATCCCGATATCCAGGTACGACTGCGGATGTCCGATCGCAATGTCGACATCACCAAGGAGGGGATCGATGTGGCGTTCCATCTGGGAAACCTTCAGGATTCGGCCCTGCGCCTGCAGAAGATCGCGGATTGCCCGCGCGTACTCTGCGCCGCCCCGGATTATCTCGCTCGCCGCGGCGCCCCCGCCCATGGTCAGGACCTGATTGATGACCGGCACGATTGCCTGCTCCTGCGGTTTCCCGGGGCGAGTGAACAGGAATGGACGCTTCTCACCGACACCGGACCACGCAAGTTCCGCGTGACAGGCCCGTACGAATCCGATGACGGGGATGTGCTGACCGACTGGGCGCTTGATGGACGGGGAGTTGCCAACAAGCCGGTCTTCGAGATCGCCGAACATCTGAAAAACGGTGCGCTTGTCCCCGTCGCGACACAGACCCCGCCGACCTCGGCAGCCCTGTCATGCCTCTATCCGCACAAGCGCTATCAGGACCCCAAGATCAACCTGTTCATCGATTTCATGATCACCCGCTGCCGGGCAAAGCTGAAGGAAAGCGAAGCTGCCTATCAGCTGCCCCGATAGGTCGAGTAGCCATAGGGCGAGAGCAGCAACGGCACATGATAGTGCGAATCCGCTTCGGTCATCACGAACCGGATCGGAACAACGTCGAGGAAGACCTGGTCTGCCGCGATACCAAGCGCGGTTTCCAGATAGGCACCGGCATGGAACACCAGTTCGTATGCGCCGGTGGCGAACTCATCGGCGGGCAGGATCGGTGAATCGGTCCGGCCGTCATCATTGGTCAGGGTCACTGCAATCTGCTGCCGGATTTCCCCGTCCAGCCGATAGAGTTCGATCTTCAGTCCTGCCGCCGGGCATCCGCGTGCGGTATCAAGAACGTGTGTGGTCAGATAACCGTGACTTGCACTCATGGAGGCCTCCCGCTCGGCATTTTGCGCCAGTTTCGACATCATCACGGGATTCGCAAAATCCGGAAGGTCGATATGGAAACATATCTTTCTTCATTTTTTTGAAAATCGGCGACATTGTTTTGCATTATAGGTTAATTGCGCTTTTGAGGGGGAACAGTGCCAAACCGATATCCACGTGATCTGCACGGCTATGGTGCCACGACGCCCGACCCGAAATGGCCGGGTGGCGCGAACATCGCTGTGCAGTTTGTCATCAATTACGAGGAAGGCGGCGAAAACTCCATCCTCCATGGTGACGAAGCTTCCGAAGCCTTCCTGTCGGAAGTCGTTGGCGCACAAGCCTGGCCGGGCCAGCGCCACTGGAGTATGGAATCAATCTATGAATACGGTGCCCGTGCCGGCTTCTGGCGCCTCCACCGGGCGTTCACCGGCGCAGATATTCCCGTCACGGTCTATGCCATCGGCACCGCGCTGGAACGCTCTCCGGGACAATTGCGCGCGATGCAGGATGCGGGCTGGGAAGTCGCCAGCCACGCTCACAAATGGATCGAGTGGAAAGACTTCACTGCCGACGAAGAACGCGCCCTGATCGAAGACTCCCTGCGCATCCACACAACGGTCACCGGCGCGCGTCCGATGGGCTGGTACACCGGCCGCTGCACGGCCAACACGATGGACCTGATCGCCGAAATCGGTGGCTTCGACTACATCGCCGACAGTTATGCCGACGATCTGCCCTACTGGTACCTGTCCGATCACGACCCGCTGCTGGTCGTGCCCTATACGCTGGACGCCAACGACATGCGGTTTGCCACGCCCCAGGGCTTCAACTCCGGCGACCAGTTCTTCACCTATCTCAAGGACAGCTTTGACGCCCTCTATGAAGAAGGCGCAGCCGGTCAGCCCAAGATGCTCTCAGTCGGGCTCCATTGCCGGCTTGCCGGCCGCCCCGGGCGCATTCAGGCGCTCAAGCGCTTCATCGACTACGTGAAGTCCCACGAGAAGGTCTGGTTCGCGCGCCGCGTCGACATCGCCCGCCACTGGCAGGCGGTGCATCCCGCCCCCACCAGCACAACACGGGTGAGTACGCTTGACCGTGACGCTTTCGTGTCGCGCTATGGCGGTATTTTTGAACATTCGGCCTGGGTGGCCGAACGCGCCCATGATCTCGAACTCGGACCCGCCCATGACACGGCGACCGGTTTGCACAATGCGATGGCGCGGGTCTTCCGCAGCGCCAGTCCCGACGAACGCCTCGAAGTCCTGAAAGCGCATCCCGATCTTGCAGGCAAGATCGCCCAGGCCAAGCGCCTGACTCCGGAATCCACGTCCGAGCAGGCGTCAGCGGGGCTTGATGCCCTGACCGATGACGAGCGTGACACCTTCACCCTGCTGAACCGGGAATACACCGAAAAGTTCGGATTTCCCTTCATCATTGCCGTGAAGGGCATGACCAAGGACCAGATCCTCGGCGCGTTCCAGGCCCGGATCGGAAACGACCGCGACACCGAATTCGCCCAAGCCTGCCGCCAGGTCGAGCGGATCGCGCTGCTGCGGCTTGAGGATATTCTTGATGACTGACCAGATGATCGCCACCGCCCCGAAGGAAGTCCCCGCATTTGCGCGCAACGGGATCAACCTTGCTTCGGCCGGACTGGGAGCACGTGCCGTTTCAGCCAGCGATGAATTTTTTGCGCCACTCTCCCGCATGCTCGATGACCGCCCGGCAATCTTCTATCCGGACAAATATGACGAGAACGGGAAATGGATGGATGGCTGGGAAACCCGTCGCCGTCGCAATGGCGGACATGACCACGCGGTGATTGCGCTGGCCGCGCGCGGCGCGATCACCGGCTTCGATATCGACACCTCGCATTTCACCGGCAACAACGCCCCGGCCTGCCGGATCGAAGCCTGCCGTGCAGCAGGTGACCCCGGCGATGATGCGGACTGGCTTGAAATCCTCCCCATGCAGGCCCTCACGCCTGACAGCCACCACTTCTTCGCCTGCGCCGACACGCAAGCCTGGACCCATCTGCGGATTCACATCTATCCCGATGGCGGCGTGGCGCGCCTGCGGGTCTACGGCACCCCCACGCTCGACGCCGGGGCCGTTGCAGGCCAGGAGATCGATCTCGCTGCCGCCCTGAATGGCGGGCGCGTGATCGCCTTTTCCGATGCCCATTACGGGGCCTATCAGCGCATGCTGGCCCCCGGGCGCGGGCTCGACATGGGGGATGGCTGGGAAACCCGCCGCCGCCGCGAACCCGGCCATGACTGGATCATCGTCGCGCTGGGGCATCGCGGGACGATCCACCACGCGCAAATCGACACCGCGCATTACAAGGGAAATTACCCGGACAGCTTCTCCGTTCAGGCCGCCGATCTGTCAGAATTCAGCGGCGATCTCGACAAGGCCGTTGTCGCCTCCTCGATGTTCTGGGACAGCCTGATCGCGCCGGAAAAACTTTCCGCCGATGCCGTCCACGACATCGAAAGCAACAAGGTCGCCGACCTCGGTCCGGTCACCCATATCCGCCTGAACATTTTCCCCGATGGCGGGATCAGCCGTTTGCGCCTTTTCGGGATGATCGCATGACGGACACGGACACACGGCGATGACCCGATCCATCCGCGCCCAACCACTGACCGCAGCGGCCTTCGCGCCCTATGGCGATGTGATGGCCGCCGATGGTGAGCCCACGATGATGATCAATCGCGGCATGTGCGGCCGCCACCATGATCTGGCAGCGATGGATTTCGCAGGAGATGGCGCGCGCGCCGGGATCAGCCTGTTCAAGGCGGTGCCCCGGTCCTTCCCCTATACCCTCGACATGATGGAGCGGCATCCCGACGGCAGCCAGGCCTTCCTGCCGATGACCGTCGACCCGTTTCTGGTGATCGTGGCGGCAGACCGGAACGGTGCGCCGCACGAGCCCAAGGCCTTTCTGACGCGCCCCGGTCAGGGCGTGAACTACCACCGGGGAACATGGCATGGCGTTCTTACGCCCTTGTCCGAACCCGGTCTTTTCGCCGTGGTCGACCGTATCGGCCCCGGCACAAATCTGGAGGAGCACTGGTTTGAGGAGCATTTCACAATAACGCAGGGTTAAACCCGAAAACGCCCCTCATGCGAGACCAGCCCGTTCTGCAAACAAACATTAAACAAGGAGGCAACGAACATGGCACTAACAGGCATTGGGTCGCCGGAACAACTCCGGGACCCGAACTACACACCACCTATCATCAAGGCTGTCCCACTGGGCATTCAGCACGTGTTGGCGATGTTCGTATCGAACGTCACCCCAGCAATCATCGTCGCGGGCGCAGCGGGTTTCGGGTTCGGGTCAAACTCACCGGACTTCCCCGCATTGCTCTACATGATCCAGATGTCGATGCTCTTCGCAGGCGTTGCCACCCTGATCCAGACCATCGGGATCGGACCGGTGGGTGCGAAACTGCCCGTCGTCCAGGGCACGAGCTTTGCGTTCCTGCCGATCATGATTCCGCTGGTCGCCGGTCAGGGTGTCGAAGCCCTGCCTGCCTTGTTCGGCGGCGTGCTTGTCGGCGGACTGTTCCATGCCTGTCTGGGTACGTTCATCGGCAAGATCCGCTTTGCCCTGCCACCGCTGGTGACGGGCCTTGTGGTTCTGATGATCGGCCTCGCACTGGTAAAGGTCGGAATCCAGTATTCGGCGGGCGGGGTCCCGGCGATCGGGAAGCCCGAATATGGGAGCCTCCAGAACTGGGGGGTCGCGCTCAGCGTCATCGTCGTCACCCTGGGGCTGAAGTTCTTCGCCCGTGGCATGTGGTCGGTCGCTGCCGTCCTGATCGGCCTGATGGTCGGTTATATCATCGCCGCCACGCTTGGCATGGTCAGCTTCGGCAATGTGGGCCGGGCCGCTGTCTTCGCCCTGCCCGACCCGTTCCATTTCGGGATCGAGTTCAGCGTTGCCGCGATTGTCGGCTTCTGCCTGATGGCCTTCGTCTCGGCCATCGAAACGGTGGGTGACGTGTCCGGCATCACCAAGGGTGGTGCTGGCCGGGAAGCCACGGACAAGGAAATTTCCGGGGCCACCTATGCCGATGGTTTCGGCAGCGCCATTGCCGGTATCTTCGGTGCCCTGCCGAACACCTCGTTCAGCCAGAATGTGGGGCTGGTCGCGATGACCGGCGTCATGAGCCGGCACGTGGTGACCTTCGGTGCGATCTTCCTGATACTCGCCGGGCTGTTCCCCAAGGTGGGTGCGCTGATCACCACGATCCCGATCGAGGTTCTGGGTGGCGGCGTGGTCGTCATGTTCGGCATGGTCGCAGCGGCAGGCATCTCGATGCTGGCCGATGTCGACTGGAACCGCCGCAACATGGTGATCTTCGCCGTGTCGCTCTCGGTTGGTCTCGGGCTGCAGCTCGAACCCGGTGCGCTTCAGCATGTGCCCGACACGCTGCGTGTGCTACTGGCCTCGGGCCTGCTGCCCGCCGCCTTCCTCGCGATCATCCTCAATCTCGTGCTGCCGCAGGAGCTGTCGGAAGAATCGACCGAAGAACTTTCGGGCGGCATGAAGGGTCAATAACCCGCCCCCGACCGTTACACATCCAAGTCAGGGGAGCCCCGGCCGGTCGCCGGGGCTTTTTCCTTTCCGGTATACGGAACTGGCCGCCTAAATCAGCCCGAAAATCATCCGGATCGAGGTCGCAAACAGGAAGAAGGCAAAGGCTAGTTTCAGCGCCCGGGGTGAGAGCTTGTGGGCCAGCTTCACACCCAACGGCGCGGTCAGGCTGGTGAAGGGCGCGATCAGCACCAGTCCCAGCAGGTTCACATGGCCGACGCTGGCGGACGGCAGGGCTTCGATCCCCCAGCCGGTGATGATGAAACCCAGCGCGGCAGGAACCGCGATGATCAGGCCGATCGCCGCCGCTGTGCCCACAGCGCGATGCACCGGAAACCCGAAAGCATTGAAGAAGGGCACACACAAGGTGCCACCGCCAATCCCCATCATAGCCGACAAGCCGCCGATCAGGGAGCCGCTGGCCCAACCGGCCGGTCCGGCGGGCAGATTGTCGCGCAGGCGGAAATCCGGTGGGGTCAGGCTCATATAAAGCGCCACGCACATCGCCACGGCGGCAAAAACCGCGCTCAGCACAAAACCATCGACGGCACCCGCGATCAGGGTGCCGGTGATCGAGCCCGCAAAAATCCAGAACCCCCAGGATTTGAGCAGCTCCAGATCCACCGCCCCGCGCTTGTGATGAGATCGCGCGGAGACAATGGAAGTGATCACGATGCTGGCCAGCGAGGTGCCCACGGCCACATGCATGCGGACGGACTCGTCGATATCAATCAGCCCCAGCATGGTGAACAGGACCGGAACCACGATGATTCCGCCGCCCACACCCAGCAGTCCGGCGAGAACACCCGCGACACAACCTGTGGCCACAAGCACGGCGGCCAGCGGCAGGAGAGAAAGAAGTTCGTTCATGGGGTCAGACTATAGATTCCCGCCGCCATGGCGAGAAGGTTGAGGGCCAGCAGCGTGAGAATGAGCTTCAGGCCCTTGGCGAAAATCTCTCTCGGCAAGCGGTTGAGAACCAGGCTTCCCAGCAGCGTGCCCACAAGCCCGCCAGCCAGCATCATGACGATCACGCCAAGCCAGTCGGCAAAGGCAAAACCCAGAAATCCGAAGACGATGATCTTGAGGGTGTGCTGCGCCCCCATGCAGATGGCATGGGTGCCGATGAACTGCTGCGGGCCATAGCCGCGCTGGTTGAGCAAGCCCGCGATGAAGACGCCCGTCGCACCAAAGAACATGGTCAGAAAGCTCGCCACCAGCCCGATCAGGGACACGGTGAAATAGCCCTCGGCCACGAATTTCAGCTTCGGCCCCCAGACGGTATACAGGATGAACAGTCCCAGCCCCGCGCGCAGGATATCGGTGGGGAGGGTCACCACGATGCTGCCGCCGCTCGACACCCCGACAACGCTGCCCAGAATGAAATAGGCCGATGTCTTCCAGTCGATATGGACGCGCTGGATGACCGCGCGGGTCACATTCGCGCCCACCTGCACCACGCCATGAACGGGAATCACCGCAGCAGCGGGCATCAGGGTCGCCATGAAGGCAATCATGATGACCCCGCCACCAATGCCCATGGCCGCTGTGATGAAGGCGCCGGCAAAGCTGATGACGACAAGCAGGCTGGTTGCCAGCATGTCCATGTCGGGGGGAAGGAATTCCAAAAGAGGTCGCTCCGGGTGAGGGGGCTATGTGCCGGACCCGTCCAGCTTGCGCAAGTCCCCGGACCGCGCTTTTGCGCCCGCCGCCAGAAAGCCGGTTTCCGCGCCTGCCAGCACGAACCTTACACCCATCCCGATATAGCGCTGCGCGTGGACGTCGTTCGGAACGCCGCCCACCCCGGCCCATTTGCCGTGTTTCTTGCATGCTGCCGTCAGTTTTTCGAAAGCGTCGACGACCTTCGGGTGATCGGTCTGGCCGGATACGCCCATGCTGGTGGACAGGTCATTGCAGCCGATCATCACCACATCGACACCCTCCACCGCGGCGATCGCATCCACCTCGGCAATGGCTTCGGGCGTTTCCACCATGACGACGGCGAGGCTGCTGGCATTGAACATCGCGGCATAGTCCGCGTGGCTGCGTGGCGTGTGGCCGGTGTGTACCGGCGGGCCGCCCACATTGCGCTGGCCAAGAGGCGGGAACTTGACCACATCGACGACCTGTCTGGCTTCGGCTGCCGACATGACGTTGGGCATCACGATCCCCAGCGCGCCGCCTTCCAGCGCCCGGGACGCCATCCAGAACTGTCCCGGGGGCACGCGGACCAGCGGGGCGATCCCGGCATCCAGCCCCGCCACGGATACATGGGCGCAGGATTCCATCCCCAGATTGCCATGCTCGAGATCGATGAACAACCAGTCGAAGCCACCTGTTTTCATGGTGCGCGCAATCGCGGGCGAACTGGTAATCCGGATTCCGATGCCAAGCGACAGCTCATCGGCCTTGAGACGTTCCAGCGCGGAATTCGTGAGTTCGGTCATGTCAGTTTCTCCCTCTTCGGCGGCATCGCATCGCCATATCGCGAACGCATCCCTAACGCCCGATGTTAGGATAGTCTCACGGGACACCAATGCGGGACCAGAGCGGGGGAATTGTGATCGCAGCGCTTATGCACATGGTTGACCGCGTGTTTGTCGATCTCGCGCGTCAGTTCCGCTGGTCCTACCTCCCGCCCCTGATGGTCTATCTGGCCGCAGGGCTGTCGGGCATCACGGCGATTGTCGGGACGTTTTTCGTCAAGGAGTATCTCGGGCTCTCGGCCGCGTTCCTGGCCAGCCTCGGCTTCTGGGCCGGCATCCCCTGGGTGCTCAAGATGCCGCTCGGCCATCTGGTCGATCTGATCTGGCGCTGGAAGGCCTGGCTGGTCTATCTCGGTGCCACGCTGATCGCGGTCAGCATTGCCTGTCCTTCCCCCCTAAAACTGGGCCACTATTTTTAGAGACTGAAGGGGGATGTGATGGCTCGGAAACGTTATTCGGATG
>JAURLR010000015.1 GCA_030831135.1 Alphaproteobacteria bacterium | reverse complement strand
CGGTGGGGATTTCAAACGGGGCGTGGGGCCAGCCCAGCGCTTCGCGTGCACCGGCAATTTCCTCATCGCCCAGCGGCGCGCCATGGGTGGCTGCCGTTCCCTGCTTGGACGGTGCGCCATAACCAATGACCGTGCGGCAGGCGATCAGCGAAGGCGTGTCGGTGGATTTGGCCGCCGTGATTGCCTTGTCGAGGGCTTCGGGATCATGCCCGTCAACGCGAACGACATCCCAGCCACAGGCTTTGAAGCGCGCGAGCTGGTCATCGGAGACGGACAGGTTCGTGCTGCCGTCGATGGAAATGTCATTGTCGTCGAACAGCACGATCAGGCGGTCGAGCTTCAGATGCCCGGCCAGCGAGATCGCTTCGTGGCTGATGCCCTCCATCAGACAGCCGTCACCGGCAAAGACATAGGTGTGATGATCCACCAGATCATCGCCATAACGCGCATTCATCATGCGTTCGGCCAGCGCCATACCCACGGCATTGGCGATGCCCTGGCCCAGCGGTCCGGTGGTGGTCTCGACCCCGGCGGCGTGGCCATATTCGGGATGTCCCGGTGTGCGGCTGCCGAGCTGACGGAAGTTTTTCAGCTCATCAATCGTCATATCCGGCGAGCCCGAAAGATAGAGCAACGAATAAAGGAGCATGGATGCATGGCCATTCGACAACACGAACCGGTCGCGATCGGGCCAGTCCGGATTTGCGGCATCGAATTTGAGATGGCGGGTAAACAGAACCGTGGCCATATCGGCCATGCCCATCGGGGCGCCGGGATGGCCGGAGTTGGCGCGCTGGACGGCGTCCATGGACAGGGCGCGGATGGCGTTAGCCAACTGGTTATGTTCGGCAGAAGAAGTGGCTGCGTTCATGATGCGTCTGACGCCTTTCGGGCGGGCGATTGGATGACGGAACGAGGAATCGCGCGGATGAACACGCGCCGGCAACATGCCGTTCCCTCCGCAGGGCGTCAACGCCTGTTTCGGCGGGTTTTCCACCGGGAGAAACCGGGGCTTTGCGAGGCCCCCTCCAGTTGACCACGCGACTCGCGCGCGCGTACGATGCGTCCAATCGGAGACGTGACGAATGTCAAAACTGAATGAAGCCAATGATCGTCTCGACGCGGCGATGGCCAGTCTTGAGAAGGCGGTCGAAGCCCGGCGCGGGCATACGGCCGGGGCGAGCGATGCCCCCCAGCAGACCGAACAATTGCAGGGTGAGCTCGATAAGCTGCGTGCGGATTTCGCGACCCTGCGCGAGACATCGGGCACCGTGTCGTCGCGTCTCGACGCTGCGATCGGGCGCCTGCGAAACATGATCGACGAATAACGGGGACGCGCTTTGGCTCAGGTCGAGATCAAGATCAATGGACGTGACTATCGCATTGCTTGCGAGGATGGTCAGGAATCCCATCTGTCCAGCCTGGCGAAATATCTCGACGGCAAGGTAGGGGAACTGGTCGATGAAGTCGGGCAGATCGGCGACACCAGCCTGATGGTGATGGCCGGGTTGCTGGTCACCGACGAGTTGTCGGATTTGCGCGAGGAACTCGAGGATACGCGCAATCAGGCGGCCCGGGACGCGCAGTCGGCTGTGGATAACACCGAAGACAAGCTTGCCGGACAAATCGATGCCTTGGCGTCCCGGATTGAACGGGTCGCTGCTGCGCTTGCTGCGGACTGATCACGGCAAAACCGAAAAAGAAGTCGCCGTGGAGTGTTGCGGGCGAGGCGTTGCAAGCCTACCTTCATGGGTGGACGGTCTGCTGAGCGCCGCGTGAGGCGGCATCTAGTCCTGGAGACCTTACTAATCCACTAGGGAACTGTCCCTGCCGGGGTCTTGGCCTCGGTATATGGTGCCCACCTGCACTTAGCAGGTCTCGGTGGACTTCCCGTTCGCCAACCTTCGCCTGGCGCCGTCCACTCATTCCCTCGTTGACCTGAAGGTTCCTGTCATCAGCGCTGTACCCCCCGATATGGAAGCCGAGAAGGCGCGCATTCGGGTGGCAGCGCGGGCCAACCGTGATGCGCTGGCGTCCGGATTGGGGTCTGCAGCCGCAGCGGGCATCGCTGCACGTTTCACATCCACGCCCGAACTCGTTTCCCAGACCGGCATCGGGACCGTGATCGCAGGCTACATGCCGATCGGCAGCGAACTCGATCCGCAATCCCTGATGCGTCGACTTTCTGCGCGCGGCACGGTGCTCTGTCTGCCCGATGTCGCCACGCCAGCCGCACCGCTTGTCTTTCGCCGCTGGGACATCGGCGAGGAATTGCAGTCCGGTGCCTATGGAATCCAGGTGCCCGGTCACACGGCCGAGCCGGTTTCACCGGATTTGCTGCTGGTTCCCATGCTGGCCTTTGACCGTCGTGGCCATCGCCTCGGCTATGGCGGCGGTTTCTATGACCGGACCATTGCGGAATTGCGGGTCCACAAACAGATCGTGACGGTGGGCCTTGCGTTTTCCGGTCAGGTCCGCGACGACTTGCCCGTCGATGCCCATGACATGCGCCTCGACTGGATTGTGACGGAATCGGCCGCATTGCGTGTGGCCGGATAGGATAGCGGTATGAAGATTTTGTTTTGCGGTGATCTCGTGGGGCGTGCGGGGCGCGATGTGGTGCTCAAGAACCTGCCCGGGCTGCGCGAGGAGCTGGCGCTCGATTTTGTTGTCGTGAACGCGGAGAACGCGGCCCACGGGTTCGGCCTGACCGGGAAGATTTGCGAGGAGCTGTTCGAAGCTGGCGCGGATGCCATCACCACCGGCAATCATGTCTGGGACCAGCGCGAGATTGTCTCCTACATCGATTCCAACCCCCGGTTGCTGCGTCCGCTCAATTATTCCGTCGGGACCCCGGGGACGGGCGCCTCTGTGATCAAGGCGCGCGACGGGCGTTCCGTGCTCGTGGTCAATCTGATGTGCCGCCTGTTCATGGAATTGCTCGATGACCCGTTTGTGGCCGTGGATCGGGTGCTGCAATCCCATCCGCTCGGGGCTGCGGTGGATGCGGTCCTGATCGATGTTCATGGTGAAGCGACATCGGAAAAGGCCGCGCTTGGTCATATTTGCGATGGCCGCGCGAGTGTTGTGGTCGGGACACATACCCATGTGCCCACCGCAGACACCCAGATTTTACCCGGCGGTACGGCCTTCCAGTCCGATGCCGGGATGTGCGGCGATTACGATTCGGTCATCGGCATGAAGAAAGACATCGCTGTTGCACGGTTTCGCAGCAAGCTTGTTTCCGAGCGATTGTCGCCGGCAACCGGGCCGGCCACGTTGTGCGGCGTCTATGTCGAGACGGATGACAAAACCGGGCTTGCGGTTCGAGCCGCACCGCTTGTTCTGGGGGGTCGACTGCGCCCGGCCTGGCCGGATTTTTTGCCCGCGCGCGCCGGGACGGCGGGTTGAAGTCAAACGGTCCCTGAATTGAGGGGTTCTCGACGCAGGCGAAAATCCGCTAAACCGTCTGAGTATGTGCCCGATTCGCAGTGTGTTTGCGCAATCAGGGTTTTCCCACAACCTCGGAGAAGGCGGGCATGGCAGGCCATTCCCAATTCAAGAACATCATGCACCGCAAGGGTGCACAGGATGCCAAGCGGGCGAAAGTCTTCGCAAAGCTGGCGCGCGAGATCGAGGTGGCAGCTCGTAGCAGCCCCGATGCGGATCAGAATCCGCGTCTGCGCACGGCGATCACGGCTGCCCGTGGCCAGAACATGCCCAATGATCGCATCAAGCGTGCCATCGAAAAGGCGTCGGGCGGCGGTGACGGCGACAATTACGAAGAGGTCCGCTACGAGGGCTATGGTCCCGGCGGTGTTGCGGTGATCGTGGAAACCCTGACCGACAATCGCAACCGCACTGCTTCCGAGGTGCGCTCGGCATTTTCCAAGCATGGCGGCAATCTTGGCGAAACCAACAGCGTCTCCTTCATGTTCGATCAGGTGGGTGAGGTGATCTATCCCGCCGACACCGCGAACGCAGAAGAGATGTTTGAGGCTGCTCTGGAAGCCGGCGCCTCCGATGTTTTGAGCGGCGACAGCACTCATGAGGTGATCTGTGCGCCAGAGGATTTCGGACAGGTGGCCGACGCTCTTGATGCGAAGTTCGGTGCACCGGAAGCCTCAGGGCTCAACTGGAAGCCGCAGACGACGGTTGACCTCAATGTGGATACGGCACGCACGATCCTCAAGCTGATCGATGTGCTCGAAGACAGCGATGACGTTCAGCGTGTCGCGACCAACTTTGAAGTCAGCGATGACGTCATGGCAGAGCTGACGGACTGATCATGCCGATAACACCCATCGGAAGCAGGGGATGACCATGCGGCTGTTGGGCGTCGATCCGGGATTGCGCTTCACGGGATGGGGGGTCGTCGATTTCGAGGGCAACCGCCTGCGCCATGTTGCCAATGGTGTGATCAAGTCCGGAAATGGTGAATTGGCGATACGTCTCCGGCGCCTGCATGACGGGCTGCAGGAAGTGGTGGCAACCCATGCGCCCGACAGTGCGGCCATTGAGGAAACCTTTGTGAACCGTGACGGCCAATCGACCCTGAAACTTGGCCAGGCCCGTGGGGTGGCGATGCTGGTGCCCGCGCTTGCCGGTATCCCGGTCTCCGAATACGCCGCGAACTCGGTCAAGAAATCGGTCGTGGGATATGGCCATGCCGACAAGACCCAGATCGGTCACATGATCGGCGTGCTGCTGCCCGGCGCGATCGTGGATTCGCCCGATGCCGCCGATGCGCTGGCCATAGCGATCTGCCATGCCCATCACATCACCGCCCGTCAGATGGTCGAGGCGGCCCAATGATTGCGCGGCTCAAGGGATTGCTCGACGAAATCGGCACCGACTGGGTCGTGATCGACGTTTCGGGCGTGGGGTATCTTGTTTATTGCCCGGGGCGCGTCATCGGCAATCTGCCGGGCGTGGGCCAGCCGGTCTCGATGCATATCGAAACCCATGTGCGTGAAGACCATATCCATCTCTATGGCTTTTCGACCGCGCTGGAGCGCGAATGTTTCCGGATGCTGACCACGGTTCAGGGGGTGGGCGCGAAAGTCGGCCTTGCCATTCTGGGCACCTTGACGGTCGATGAGCTGACGACGGCGATCGTGGCGCAGGACAAGGCGATGCTCTCACGCCCCGACGGGGTTGGCCCCCGGCTGGCGGCGCGCCTGATGACCGAACTCAAGGATAAAATCCTCAGTCTTGGTGGCAGCTTCGCACCGAAGCCGGTGACCGCGTCAGCGGGAGAGGCGGGGGCGACGGGCGCTGTCTCGGCCGAGACGGGTGCTGCGGCAGATGCGATTTCCGCGCTGGTCAATCTGGGTTACGGGCGGGCCGAGGCATTTGGTGCCGTCGGCCGCGTGATCCAGGAAAAGGGCGATAATATTGGTCTGAATGCCCTGATTCCGGCCGCCTTGAAAGAACTCGGCCAGTGAGCGACCCGATGGCACCGGAGGACGAAACCCGCATCGTCGATCCCGTGGCCCAGAGCGATGACCGGGTCGATGTCGCCTTGCGTCCGGAAGAACTTGAGGCATTTATCGGGCAGCCGAGCGTTCGGGAAAACCTGGCTGTCTTCGTCGCGGCGGCGCGCACGCGCGGCGAGGCGATGGACCATGTGCTGTTTCATGGGCCGCCGGGTCTGGGCAAGACCACGCTCGCCCGCATCGTGGCGCAGGAACTGGGGGTCGGCTTTCGGGCCACCTCGGGGCCGGTGATCACCAAGGCCGGGGATCTGGCCGCCGTCCTGACAAATCTGCAGCCCCGTGACGTGCTGTTTGTCGATGAAATTCACCGGCTCAATCCGGCGGTGGAGGAAATCCTCTATCCTGCGATGGAAGACGGCGAGCTTGACCTGATCATCGGCGAGGGACCGGCCGCCCGTTCGGTGCGGATCGAGTTGCCGCCGTTCACGCTGGTCGGGGCGACCACCCGTTTGGGGCTGCTCACGACCCCGCTGCGCGAAAGGTTCGGGATCAATCTGCGTCTCGAATTCTATTCGGCCGAAGACCTGACAACCATCGTGCGGCGCGGGGCGCGGCTGTTTGATCTGGACATGAGCGAGGATGGCGCCCGCGAGATCGCGCGCCGGGCTCGTGGAACGCCGCGGATCGCAGGACGTTTGCTGCGCCGGGTGCGGGATTTCGCCCTGGTCGAGAACAGCCTGCCGGTGGATCGCAAGGTCGCCGATGGCGCCCTTTCGCGGCTCGATGTTGATGATCGCGGTCTCGACACCATGGACCGGCGTTATCTCCGGCATATCGCCGAAGTGCATCTCGGCGGCCCGGTCGGCATCGAGACGCTTGCCGCGGCCCTTTCGGAGGAACGGGACACGCTCGAAGATGTGGTCGAGCCGTACTTGATTCAGCAGGGTTTCATCCAGCGCACGCCGCGCGGTCGCATGCTCACCCCGACGGCCTATGGCCATATGGGCCTTGCGGCACCGAAAAATGCATTGCAGCAGGGTGATCTGCTCGATGGCCATACGGTTGCCACAAATGGCACCGATGTTTCGACTCTGGATGACGGCGATGCAGGCTGAGTCCGGTTCGCAAGTAAGCCCGTCGGGCTGGTTCGAGGGCCGGTGTCATGTCTATCCGGCGCGTGTGTATTACGAGGATACAGACGCGGCAGGCATCGTCTATTACGCCAATTACCTGAAGTTCGCGGAACGGGCGCGGACGGAGCTGATGCGATGCCTTGGGACGGAGCACCGGAGTTTGATGCGCGATGCGGGAATCGCGTTTGCGGTGCGCAGCTGCAACGCGGAATACCTGCTGCCCGCGCGACTCGACGATCCGATCATCGTACGGACGCGAATCCGCGAATTGCGCGGCGCGAGCCTGCGTGCGGTGCAGACCGTCGCAAGACGCGAATCCGACGGGGCGGAAAAAGTTTTGGTGGAACTCGTCATCCGGCTCGTCTGTATGGATGGCGAATTGAAGCCTGCCCGGTTGCCCGGGGTGGTGCGAGCAGCGCTGGGCGACCTGGTCGAAGGACAATAAATCGGCGCGTATGCCTTGGCATGCGGCTTGCCTCGGGGGAGGTAAGGTCGACAACAAAAACGAGAGGCTTTTTTTCCAATGGAATCAAACATCGTCGAAGCGGTAACGATCGCCGGGGGCGTGGGCGTCGCCGACTTTTCGGTATGGGGGCTGTTTCAGCGTTCGGACCTGGTCATCAAGGCCACCATGATCATCCTGTTCGTCGCGTCTTTCTGGTCGTGGACGATCATCATCGACAAGTGGCTCAAGCTGCGTCGGCTTTCTTCGGATGCCGAGAAGTTCGAGGAGAATTTCTGGTCGGGGGGCTCGCTCGATGAGCTTTACGAGCGGCTGGGTACCCGGCCCGGTGATCCCATGGCGGCCGTCTTCGCGGCAGCCATGTCGGAATGGCGGCGAAGTTCGTCGCGCGGGCTGGCAACGACTGATGAACTGCGCGCCAATCTGCGGGAACGCATCGAGCGTGTCATGGAAGTCTCGCTCACCCGCGAGATGGAGCGGATCGAACGCTACATGGTGTTCCTTGCTTCCGCTGGCGCAACCGCACCTTTCATCGGCTTGTTCGGAACGGTCTGGGGCATCATGAACAGCTTCCAGGCGATTGCAGTAGCCAAGGACACGAACCTTGCCGTGGTCGCACCGGGCCTGGCCGAGGCGCTCTTCACCACGGCGATGGGGCTGATCGTCGCGATCCCGGCTGTGGCGGCCTACAACAAGTTCAGCACCGATATGAACCGTTATTCGCAGCGGCTTGAGGGCTTTGCGGCCGAATTCAGTGCGATCCTCTCGCGCCAGCTTGAGGAGACCAAATAGTCATGGCGCTCTCGTCAGAAAGCATGCGGCTGCGCCGGCGTTTGCGTGGCCGCCCGATGACGGAAATCAACGTCGCACCATTTGTCGACGTCATGCTTGTGCTGGTCGTGATCTTCATGATTGCGGCCCCCTTGCTGACCGTCGGCGTGCCCGTCGATCTGCCGCAGGCAGCTGTGGACCCCCTCAATGAGGAAAAGGAACCTCTGATCATCACCGTCGATGCCGAAGGCCGGGTCTATCTTCAGGAATCCGAGGTCGAGCAGGATGTTCTGATCCCGCGTCTCGTGGCGGTTTCGGAAGCAAATCCCGATCTGCGCGTCTTTGTACGTGGAGATCGTGCGATCAATTATGGCCGTGTGATGGAAATCATGGGGATGGTGTCGGAAGCCGGATTTTCCAAGGTCGCCCTGATCGCTGAGATTCCGATCCCCGGACAGCCGCAGAACTGACCGGAGGCGCTGTAACTCGATCATGCGCAGGGCGTTTGCACAGTTGAGGTTTGGCGGATTCACCTCTGCAAGTCTGCATCTCGGCGTTATCGTCTTTGCGCAGTTTGGGCTGCCATTGCTGTTTACGCCGCCACCGGTCACATCGATGGTCATCCCGGTGGACGTTGTGCGTCTCGATGACGTCACCCG
>JAURLR010000155.1 GCA_030831135.1 Alphaproteobacteria bacterium | reverse complement strand
CAGCGCCAAGATCGAGATCAGCCGCTTCAAGGGGCTGGGCGAGATGCCGCCAAGGCAGCTTCGCGACACCACCATGGATCCCGAGAAGCGGCAGATGATCCAGGTCTCCCTGCCCAGCGTGACCGACGCCGATGCCGACCGTGCCAAGGTCGCCAAATCGACCGCGCAACTGGTTGAGCAATTGATGGGCCGGAAGGCTGAACTCCGGTTCCAGTTCATTCAGGACAATGCGAAATTCGTGGAAGAACTCGACGTCTAGGCGCAACTGTTGTCTGAGCAGATAGCCCAAGTTTCGTCATAATTGACGCGCAGAAAAGTGGCCCGCGAAAAATTGTGCGGTCGCCGCTTGCCCGGCTCATGGTTTTCATCAACCTGACTGTCGGAGATTCAGATGCGTATGAATTATCGTATTCCCTTGCTTCTGGCCGGCTTGGCTGCCTTGGCGGCCTGTGCCCAGTTTGGCGTGACGGTCTCGCGCGTTGACTACGCCCACCAGTACGAACCGCTCGAAGTGAGTGCAGCGGGTGGTGGTGAGCGCCAGTTGAAGGTCGTCGTCATGGGAAATCCGTTCGGGGTGCCCCAGAGCGAACTCGAACGCGCCGTGGTCAAAAGCATGCAGGGGCGCACATTCGGGGTCCCGGTCAATTTCGCGATCAGCCCGACAAACACGGATCCCAGTCGTGATTTCCGGGTGGTCGTGGCCTTCAATCCAGAAGGCGTGCGCGATCCCGGGAAACTCTGTGCCGCCGAAAGCAACCTGCCATCCACCGAATCTGAAAAGGGTATTCTCACGTTGATGGGGGCGTTCTGTTCCACCGACAGCTATCTCTCCCATGCCGTGGCACGAGCGCAGGATGTGGGCGGCATCAACACCGAGACATTTGACAGCCTCGTGGCGCACCTGACCCTGTCACTCTTCCCGGATGAGAACCCGCATCGCAGATTCGATGGCGACACCGGGGCGGTCCTGGTCAACTAGATCGCCTGCGGGCCCGCTAGCCGTAGAGCAGCCATTGGCGCAGAAGCGCCGTGGCTGCCTGCGGGCGTTCCATCGTCGAGAGATGACCGCTGTCCTCGATGATGGCGAGACGGCACCCGGGAACCAGCTCGGCCATTTCCTCATGGAGGGCAACAGGTGTCAGCGCATCCTGGCGCCCGCACATGATCAGGGTGGGCAGGTCATAGCTCGCGAGCTGGGGCCGGCTGTCCGGCCGGCTCATGATCGCCTTTTGCTGGCGATGGAATGCTTCGGGGCCGACCCGTTCGGCCATCAGCTTCACGCGACCCGTGAGTTCATCATCCGCCAGCCGGTCCTCGTGGATGAGGATCGGCAGAAGCCTATCAGTGACGCCACGAAACTTGCCGATACGGCTCATCTCGATGAGTTGTCCACGGCGTTCCTTTTGTTCGTCGGTGTCCGGTCGCCCCGAGGTATCCAGCAGCGCCAGCCGTTCGACCCGGTCGGGGGCCTGACGCATGATCTCATGGGCGACATAGCCCCCCATGGATAGCCCCGCGAGAGCAAAACGGTCCGGTGCATGTTCGAGAACCTCCAGTGCAAGCTCCTCCATGGTTTCACCGCCGGTGATATCGGCGACGGAGACTTCAGCAATCTCCGCGAGGTGATCGACCTGATGAGACCAGAGGTCGGGATCGCAAAGCAGTCCGGGAACAAGCAGCAGGTTCAAAGGTTTTCTCCCGGTTTCAATCCGTGGCGGTCATGATGGTTGCGCCGGGCACAAGCTGGCCCGCGCGCTTGGCATCCCAAAGCCTGCGATACGCCGATTCAAGTTTCCTGACAAACGCATCATGGTCCTGGGCACCAACAAGACTTGTGCCCAGAGCATCCCGGCGGACCTGAAGGAGATCACTATCCCGGGCAAGCTCGACAGCCGTCCAGACATAGCCTTCCGTTGTATCGGTCACCAGATCCTGCAACCCGCAGGCATGGCACAGGCTGGCACCCACCCGCGAGGGCATTGCTGCACCGGCCCGTGTGAGGACGGGAAGCCCCATGGTCAGCGCATCGGCCGCCGTCGAATGGGCACCGTAGATGAATGTGTCGAGAAACAGGTCGGCATGACGGTGACGGGCCAGATGGTCCGACATCCCGGCAAGCGGCGGGGCAAAGACCAGCCGGTCAGGATCGACACCGGCCTTGTGCGCAGCCATGCGCAGATTTTGCGTGGTGGATGCCACATGTTCACGCAACCAGAGAACGGACCCGTCGACCTGTTTGAGGATATCCATCCAGGCCGCAAAGGTTTCGGGGTCGATTTTTGTAGGCGTGTTGAATGCACAGAACACAAGGCCGTTCTCCGGCAAGCCATGATCGGCGCGGGTCCCCGCCTTTCCTTCCGACAGGTCGATAGTGTTCAGCGGCATGAAGCTTCCGGGCAGACAGGCAACCGCTTCGGCAAAGCCGGCATGCGTCTCCGTCGGGAGAACCCTCTCATCGGCCAGCAGAACATCATTGAGGCCCCCTGACGAACCGCAATAACCCAGCCAGCCGATCTGCAGCGGTGCGGCGCGTTCGGCCAGAATTTCGGGACGCGCTGCGCGCGTGAAGCCGCCCAGATCAACGAGTATGTCCACGCCCAGATCACGAATCCGGCTGGCCGCCGCCTCCGCCGACATGCGCGAGACATCTTCTACGCGATCCACGCCACCCGAGATGCGCTCCTGTACTTCGCTCCCATCGGGCGGGGCGAGCAGGATCGTCGATACCGAGAAACGGTCACGGTCATGGCGCTGGAAAAGATCAGCCGTCAGATAGCCCACAGGATGTCGTCCCAGATCTGCCGAAAGATACGCCACGTGCAGCTTGTCGGTTGCGGTATCTTCGCGAAGTGACACAGCTTTGCCCGACTTCCGAATTGATGTGGCGCGCGCATCGCTAACCCGGTTCAACTGCTTTTGCGCAACCGGCAGAAACAAAGCGATCAGCGGTGACAATTCGCTGGCGGCCGGCGCGTCACTGTCGATCAGGCGTGCAAAATTGCCGATCAGCTTTTCCCGATCGCGCCAGTCGCACGCATGCAGGTTGGAGAAGAACAACTGCGCAGCGGTGCGAATGAACCCCTTGTCCAACTCCAGCGCGCGCCGGAACCGCGCTGCGGCCGCTTCATAGTCCCGACCATCAGCGAGTGTGACGCCCAAGCTGTGCTGCACCTGTGGGTCGCCCGGCGCGACCTCGACAGCCTGCATGAGTACGTCTCGCGAATCCGGAAGCCGTCCTGATTGCCGGTACATGTTGCCCAGATTTGCCAAGGCACGGGCATGACGCGGGTCAAACGCAATGGCCGCTTCGAGATGCCCCATGGCCTGCTCGATTTTTCCTGCCACGGCCAGCGCGCCAGCGGTGTTGAAGTGCAGATCGGAATCTTCCGGCTTCAGGGCAAGCGCAGCTTCGTAGTCATGTATTGCGCCAGCAATATCGCTTTGATCCAGGCGCTGCTTTGCCCGGTTCGCCAGAATGCGCGGATCATCGGGCGCCAGGCCAACCGCGCGATCGAGCAGCCCAAGGGCTTCTTTAGGTCTCCCCTCCTGCCCCGAAAGAATGCCCTTGAGGTGCAGCGCTTCGACGTGGTCAGGGGTCTGCGCCAGAACGGCATCATAGGCTGCAGCCGCCGAGGCGAGATCACCTGCACGATGCTTTGCCAGTGCTTCGGCGATGATTTTATCGAGGTCGTTTGTCATATCTGTCATCCGCACCTTGTTTCAAAATGCAGACTGCGGCGCAAGACCGTACGGAATCACTGGACTTTCGCGCTCACCAAGCCCATTTTCCGGCCAGCACTAATTTGTGCGTAAATTCACAGCAGACGAGCAATATGAAATTTGACGAACTGGGTCTCAGTGACCCGTTATTGAAAGCCATTGGCGATGCGGGCTACGAGAGCCCTACCCCCATTCAGGCACAAGCCATTCCCCATCTTCTCATGGGCCGCGATATCGTTGGTATCGCCCAGACGGGTACCGGCAAAACTGCCAGTTTTACCCTTCCCATGATCGAGATCCTGTCGACCGGACGCGCCCGGGCACGTATGCCACGCTCGCTGATCCTGGAACCGACACGCGAGCTCGCAGCCCAGGTTGCGGAGAACTTCGCGACCTATGGCAAGAACCACAAACTCAACATGGCACTTCTGATCGGCGGCGTTTCGTTCTCCGACCAGGAAGAAAAGCTGAACCGTGGGGTTGATGTTCTGATCGCCACCCCCGGCCGCCTGATCGACCATTTCGAGCGCGGCAAGGTTCTTCTGGCCGACATCAAGATTCTCGTGGTCGACGAAGCAGACCGTATGCTCGACATGGGCTTCATCCCCGATGTCGAGAAGATCATCAAACTGCTGCCGCCCATCCGGCAGACCGCCATGTTCTCGGCCACCATGCCGAGCGAGATCAAGCGGCTGACCGATTCCTACATGATGAACCCGCGCAACGTGCAGGTCGACGCGACGGCTTCCGCCGCACAGACGGTCACCCAGGGCCTGCTGCGCGTGAATGGCGGGTTTGCCGAAAAACGCGCTGCGCTGCGCAAGCTCGTCCGGGCCTGCAATGTCGGCAATGCCATCGTCTTCTGCAATCGCAAGCGCGATGTGGCGACGCTGGAAAAATCCCTCACCTCTCACGGGTTCAACGCTGCGGCCCTGCATGGCGACATGCACCAGTCTGCGCGCATGGAAACCCTTGCGCGGTTCCGGGATGGCGAGATCACCCTGCTGATTGCCAGCGACGTGGCCGCACGCGGGCTCGACATTCCCAATATGAGCCATGTCTTCAACTTCGACGTTCCCATGCACGCCGATGACTACATTCATCGGATTGGTCGTACGGGCCGCGCGGGCAAGGAAGGCCATGCGTTTACCCTGGCGACCCGCAGTGACGAGAAATTCCTGGATGGCGTAGAACGCTTGCTCGGCCGCCCGATTCCGCCGATCGACCCTGAGGGCCTCCAGAAGGATAACGCCAAGGGCGGCACGAAAGCCAAAAAGAAAGCTGACACCGAAGCCGACGAGTCTTCGAGCGAGAGCACCAAGGATACAGACGCAAAGGCCAGTGATGCCGAAAAGTCTCCTGATGACGTAAAGGCCCCGCGTCGGCGCCGACGTTCCTCCCGCGCGCGGTCCGACGATGCCAAGACCGAGAGCGCTGACAACGCGCCAGAGGCCACGGACGACGACGAAAAATCGTCTGAGGCGTCATCCGACGTTTCTCCCGAAGCAACGCCCGAAGAACCAATAGAACGTCCCCGGTGGATGCGCAGTCGCCGCGAGTCTTCGTCCAACGACAGTTCGCGATCCCGTTCGCGATCCGGCAATGACGAGGTCGAAGAAATCAAAGACGGCCACGGCAAGGCCTTCGGGAAAGAGGAATACACGCCGGCATTTCTGCGGCGCTAGAAACGGCAACCACATCAAACCGATACGGGTGCGACATGCAGACGATATTCGTTCAGGTGAAATGCGAACTGGGCAAGGCCTATGACGTGGCCGATGAGGCAGCCCTGAACGTCGAACAGGTATCCGAAGTCTATTCGACATCCGGCCAGTTCGACCTTCTCATGAAGTGTTACCTGCCCGATGACATGGATATCGGACACTTCGTGACGAGCCAGATCCAGACCCTTCCCGGCGTCGCGGACACGTTCACGACAATCACCTTCAAGGCTTTCACCTGACCGATCAGAGTAGCCGTGCTCTCCGCTAAGCGGCAGGGCTAGCTTGCCACCGCAATATCGATCATTTCTTCTTCCTCGAGTGCGGCATCCAGTGACACCGCTTCATGGATGGCGTCCTCGAGTTTGGCACCCTCGAGAATCGCGCCAGACATGTTTGCGTCTGCAATGTAAGCGCCATCAAACAGCGCATTGCTCAGATTGGCATCCATGAGCTTGGCACCACGAAGATCGGCACCGCTGAGCCGTGCGTTGCTCAGATCCGCACCTTCCAGGTTGGCCCCCGCCAGATTGGCTCCCGACAGGTTGGCTGGCCACAAACGCCCGGTCGGCTTGCCCGACGCATCCTTCAAGTTCACGGCAACAAGACGCGCACTGCGAAGGTTTGCCCCGCGCATGTCCGCATTCTGAAGATTGGCGCCTTCGAGCAACGCATCTGAGAGATTTGCCCCCGAAAGCCTGGAACCTTCCATCTCACTCATCACAAACCGGCAAGATGCGAGATTGGCACCGTTCATCGCGGTCTGTTTCAGAACTGCGCCGGACAAATCCTCTCCGCAAAGATCGATACGTTCGATATCGCTTCCCGTCAGATCAGCACGGGCGCCGATCCGGCCGCCACTTTCGATCCATTCGAAATGTTCTTTGAGAATGCGCTGGATATTGGGCGGAAACTCACTCGACGGGCGGGAAATCTGCGCGCCTGTTACATTGGCCTCGGCCAGATCGACGCCTTCCAGATTGGCGT
>JAURLR010000014.1 GCA_030831135.1 Alphaproteobacteria bacterium | reverse complement strand
TCGGAAATGATGAACAGCATCATCCCGTAGCGCAGGCTGATCTGGACAACGCCAGTATGCATCTTCTGGACGGTCGCTTCGTCGATCACGTCGCGCCACCAGCCCATCATCGTGATCATCGCAATGATCAGACCCGGTGCAATCATCCAGAGCCCAATGGTCTCGAAAAATGGCTGCGGGCCCGGTCCGAACATGGTCGGGTGCAGATAGATCACCATCCCCAATGCAAGGGTCAAGCCGCCGATGGAGCCGACGATGGGCCACGGGCTGGGTTCCACCATGTGATAGGGGTGATTGCCCTTACCGTGATCTTGTGCGTGGTCGCTCATGCTCGTTCTCTTTCAGCGGTATCTTGTTAGTTCACTTGCGGTGTTTCGCGCAGATCAAGTGCAGCGGCCTTGTGCTCGGCCTCTGCCTCATGATCGCGGAAGAATGTGTAACTCAGGGTAATCGTGGTCACATCATCGAGGTTCTTGTCCTCGGCGATGGCGGGATCCACAAAAAAGGTCACCGGCATATCGACGGTTTCGCCCGGTGAAAGCGTCTGCTCGGTGAAGCAGAAACACTCGATCTTCACGAAATACGGTGCAGCCTTGAGGGGCGTGACATTGAAGGTCGCCGTCCCCGAGATCGGGTGGTCGGCCATGTTCACGGCCTCGTAAAACGCCAGTCCGGTATCACCGACCTGAAGGTCCATGCTGCGCTGCACAGGCTTGAAACGCCAGTTGAGTGCCGGTTCGATGTCACTGTTGAAACGCACTGTAATTCTGCGATCGAGCAGGATTTCGTCACTTTCCGGCGCTTTTTCTGCAACCAGTGGCGTCCCGGCAAACCCGAATTGCTGACAGAAGGCACGATAGGCCGGCACCATGGCGTAGGCGAAACCGTTCATCGCCAGAACGACCCCGACCATTCCGGCGAGGACATAGCGGTTCCGGCGACGCATGTTCGGATTCATTGATGTACTCATCCCAGGAGCCCCGCGCGTGCCACGAAGACCAGATAGAAAATCGCGATCAGGCCGAGTATCACAGCCGCCATCGCATAGTTCTTGCCACGTTGTTCGCGGTGACGATCACTGAGTTCGCGTTTGGCCATTCGGTTCAGCCTCCAAGTCCAAGCAGCATGTCGGCAAGCAGAAGCGCAAACACCAGAAACAGATAAAGGATCGAGAACCCGAACATGGCCTTGGCGGCCTTGTCTTCGGCTGCATCCGGCTCACGAATCACACGGACGGCGCTCGCAACGAACAGGAGGCCCAGAACCGTTGTGCCCACAGCATAGACAAGACCCGCGCCCCCCAGAAAATAGG
The DNA here is from genome assembly GCA_030831135.1 of Alphaproteobacteria bacterium. GTDB lineage: Bacteria > Pseudomonadota > Alphaproteobacteria > UBA6615 > UBA6615 > JABJAG01. The sequence goes on along the minus strand of JAURLR010000014.1, from coordinate 18,952 downwards.
GAGTCAGGCTGACCGGCAGAAGGATCAACGTGTAAAACAGCATCTGGCGCTTGGTCGAGACACGCCCGGCCACCACCGGCATCATCGGGACACCCGCGCGGGCATAGTCACCGCTGCGATACAGCGCCAGAGCCCAGAAATGCGGCGGCGTCCACAGGAAGATGATCGCAAACAAGGCCACGGAGACCAGACTGACATCGCCGGTCACGGCGGCCCAGCCGATCATCGGCGGGAAGGCACCGGCGGCGCCACCGATCACGATATTCTGCGGCGTGCGGCGCTTGAGCCAGACCGTATAGACGAAGACATAAAACAGGATGGCGGCCGCCAGAAGCCCGGCGGCAACCCAGTTGGTCGCCAGCCCCATCAATCCGACCGAGAACACTGCCAGGATCACGGCAAACCCAAGCGCATCGCCCGGAGCCACCCGTCCTGCAGGTATCGGACGATTGGCTGTCCGAGACATGAGCGCGTCGATATCGCGCTCGTACCACATGTTTATGGCTCCCGCCGCACCGGACCCGACGGCGATGCACAGGATCGCAACGATGGCGAGAAGCGGATGCAAGGCACCCGGCGCCACAAACAATCCAACAGCGCCCGAGAAGACGACAAGCGTCATCACCCGCGGTTTGAGCAACGCGACGAAATCCGACACGCGCGAGACCGGCGCCTTAACCAGCGCGGCCTCTTGTGCGTCGTTCAGATATGCAGCGTCGGCCAAAACTCCGGCTCCGTCAGTTGTTGTGCCTAGTGGGCAGACGTCGGCTTGATGATCGGCAGTTCCTCGTGGGTGTGGTGCGGTGCCGGTGAGGGAACCGTCCACTCCAGCGTGGTCGCGCCTTCACCCCAGTAATTGCCTTCGACACGCCGACCGGAGGTGAAGGCCTGAACCAGAACAACCAGGAAGATCAGCAGACCGAGGAAGGAAATATAGGAGCCGTAGGAGGAAATCTCGTTCCAGCCCGCATAGGCATCCGGGTAATCCGGATAACGGCGCGGCATGCCGGCCAGGCCGAGGAAATGCTGCGGGAAGAAGGTGATGTTCACACCAATGAACGTGACCCAGAAATGCAGCTTGCCCAGTGTCTCGTTGTACTGGCGACCGAACATCTTGGCGAACCAGTAGTAGAACCCGGCAAAGATCGAGAACACAGCACCAAGGCTCAGCACATAGTGGAAATGCGCCACCACATAGTAGGTGTCATGCAACGCCAGATCGAGCCCGGCATTGGCCAGAACCACACCCGTGACACCGCCGACGGTGAACAGGAAGATGAAGCCGACCGCCCAGAGCATGGGCGTGTCCATACGCACTGACCCGCCCCACATGGTCGCAATCCAAGAGAATATCTTGATGCCCGTGGGCACGGCGATCACCATCGTGGCAACCGTGAAGTAGACGCGCGTGTCCACATCCAGCCCGACGGTATACATGTGGTGCGCCCAGACGATGAAGCCGACAAAGCCGATTCCAACCATCGCATAGGCCATGCCGAGATAGCCAAAGACCGGCTTCTTGGAGAAGGTCGAGACGATCTGACTGATAATGCCGAAGCCCGGCAAAATCATGATGTAGACTTCAGGATGCCCGAAGAACCAGAACAGATGCTGGAACAGGATCGGGTCACCACCGCCCGCCGCGTCAAAGAATGTGGTGCCGAAATTGCGATCGGTCAGCAGCATCGTAATGGCGCCGGCCAGAACCGGAACCGCAAGAACCAGCAGGAACGCGGTCACAAGCTCGGACCAGATAAACAGCGGCATGCGGTGCAGGGTCATGCCCGGCGCACGCATGTTGAAGATCGTTGTAATGAAGTTGATCGCACCCAGGATTGAGGACGCACCGGCGAGATGCAACGCAAAGATTGCCATATCAACCGAAGCCCCCGGATGCCCCAGAACACCCGATAGTGGTGGATAAATCGTCCAGCCGGTCCCAGCGCCACCCTCCACGAATGCACTGGCAATCAGCAGCAGGAACGCCGGCGGCAGAAGCCAGAAGGAGATGTTGTTCATGCGCGGGAAAGCCATATCCGGCGCGCCCACCATCAGCGGAATGAACCAGTTGCCAAAGCCGCCAATCATGGCCGGCATGACCACGAAAAACACCATGATCAGACCATGGGCGGTGATCACGACATTCCAGAAATGCCCGTCTGCCGAACCATCAGCATTTAGGAACCACTGCATCCCCGGATCCTGAAGTTCCAGGCGCATGAGGATCGAGAACATGCCACCGATCAGACCCGCGATGATCGAGAACGTCAGGTACATCGTGCCGATGTCCTTGTGGTTCGTCGAAAATGCCCAGCGCTTCCAGCCTTTGGGCGCGTGGTGCTCGTCGTGGGCGTGGTCGTCTGTGTGAGCGTGTGTGTCAGCCATCGTAAATTCCTCTCGTCACGCTACTGCGCAACCGCGGGCGCATCACCCGCTTCGTTTCTGACAACCTGGATCGGACGCGGGGACAAGTCCCCCTCGCTTCCACCGAACCGGGCCTGCGCCTTCGTGACCCAGGCGTTGAATTCAGCTTCCGGCACCGCGCGAATCGCCAGCGGCATGAAGGCGTGGCCTGCCCCGCAAAGCTCCGAACACTGGCCGTAATACATGCCGGGTTCGTTGATCTGGAACCAGGTTTCGTTAATCCGTCCTGGAACCGCATCCTTTTTGACACCAAACGCCGGCATCGCAAAGGCGTGCAGCACGTCAGACGAGGTCACGAGAACGCGGATTTTCTTGCCGACGGGAAGCACGAGGTCTTCATCGGTCGCCAGGAGGCGCGGCTGACCGGGCTTCAGATCGGCATCGGGAACCATGAAGGCATCAAAGGTGAAATCACCATGATCGGGGTATTCGTAGCTCCAGTACCACTGGCGCCCGATCACCTTCACCGTCATATCGGCATCCGCGGTGTCGTCGGTCGCATAGAGCAGCGGCAACGAATAGAAGCCGATCACGAAAAGAATCACCACCGGAATGACCGTCCAGAGGACTTCGATGGTCGTGTTGTGGGTTACCTTGGAAGGAACCGGGTTCTTCTTCTCGCGGAAACGTACGATCACATACAGCAGCAGGATCAGGACGAAGATCGAGATCGCGAAAATGATCCAGAGCAGAAAATTATGGAAAGAGGTCATCTGCTCCATGATCGGCGAATGTGCCTCCTGGAAACCAAGCTGCCAAGGTGTCGGTTGCTGCGCCATTGCTGGTGCTGCAAACATTCCAATCATCGCTGCCAGACCCAAAAGGCCGAGACTGCGTTTGAGGTGATATCGAATTTTCGTCATACGCTCGCTTCCATCTGGCAGACATCAGCGCGAAATTACGCCACGTGTCCGCCTGCCCCTTAACACTCGAACGCCGGAAAAATAGCCCAGCGCACCGCGCCCAACAAGTCACTGCCCACGCCTTGCGCAACCTTGAGACACCATGTCGCAGCGGCCCAAAACGCCGTTTCGCCATGGAAATCCGGGCTTTCGAGGCTGACAATCGGGTGAATTGATCCCATATTGGGGTAACAAGGTCGTCCTTGCGACCACTCGAAATCACCAAATGGCTGCGCCAAATGACCGATATTGCACGTACCGACGATCTGTTCTTCACCCGCACCGGCATGGATCCCGACAAGGTTGGTCGTCAGGTGAGCAACGCGCTGGACGGTTCGGATGATGGTGAACTCTTCCTCGAATACAGTCAGAGCGAGAGCATCACCTTTGATGATGGTCGCGTGCGCAATGCCAGTTTCGACACAACACAGGGCTTCGGATTGCGCGCTGTCTCTGGCGAAGCCACAGGCTATGCCCATTCAACCGAACTCAGCGAAGCCGCGATTGCACGGGCAGGCGAGACGGTCCGCGCCGTTCGCACCGGCAAGAGTGGTACCGTGGCCGAACCTCCGGCCAACACCAACCGCGACCTCTATACGGATGTGAACCCGCTGGGCGAACTCGGCTTTGAGGAAAAGGTGAAACTGCTCGCAGAGATTGATGCCTATGCCCGCGATTCCGACTCCCGAGTCCGGCAGGTGACCGCCTCGATCGGCGGCACATGGCAAGCGGTCCAGATCCTGCGCGGCGATGGTGAACGCCGTGGGGATATCCGCCCGCTGGTCCGGCTCAACGTCTCGGTCATGGTCGGCGAGGGCGACCGGCAGGAAACCGGATCTCAGGGCGTGGGCGGTCGTGCCATCTACGATCAGTGGATATCGCCCGAAAAATGGCAGTCCCAGGTGGACGAAGCCCTGCGACAGGCGCTGGTCAACCTTGAATCCGTGCCAGCCCCTGCCGGCGAAATGCCGGTGGTCCTCGGACCTGGCTGGCCCGGCGTCCTGCTGCACGAGGCCATCGGGCACGGCCTTGAGGGCGACTTCAATCGCAAGAAGACTTCTGCATTTTCGAACCTGCTCGGCGAGCGAGTCGCAGCCCCCGGTGTCACCGTGGTGGATGACGGCACCTTGCCGGACCGGCGCGGCTCGATCACCATCGACGACGAAGGCACGCCAAGCGGTTCCAATGTCCTGATCGAGGACGGCATCCTGAAGGGTTACATGCAGGACCGGCTCAACGCGCGCCTGATGGGCGTCAAGCCAACCGGCAATGGCCGCCGCCAGTCCTTTGCCCATCACCCGATGCCGCGCATGACCAACACCTACATGCTCAGCGGCACGGCCGATCCCGAAGAATGCATCAAGGCCGCGAAAACCGGGATCTATGCTGTAAATTTCGGGGGTGGCCAGGTCGATATCACCAATGGCAAGTTCGTGTTCAGCTGCACCGAAGCCTATCTGATCGAGGACGGCAAACTCGGTGCGCCGGTCAAGGGCGCAACCCTGATCGGCAACGGCCCCGATGCACTGACGCGGGTCAAACTGATCGGCAATGATTCGAAGCTCGATGACGGTGTGGGCACCTGCGGCAAGGACGGCCAATCGGTCCCCGTCGGTGTCGGCCAGCCCACCATGATGCTGGAATCCCTGACTGTGGGCGGAACAGCCGTCTGATCACGCGATAAGCGACCCATGCGTTCTCGGTAGATGAGCATCCCGGAGAATTTTCCGCGCGCCCGCTCCCGGTAGACAATAATGTCAACGGTGTGACAATTATTGTCGGCCCTTGGGCTGCGAGCGGGAGTGGCGATGCCTGATGAAGGGCGCATACAGGAACCGATCTCAGAGACGAACGCGTCATCCGATGCAAGACCTGCGCGTCGCTCCCGGGTCATGATCCGGAATGCCGTGCTCCTTCTTGTCGTATTGGCTGCCCTTTTAGGCACCGGTCGTTGGGCCTATTGGCAGTGGAGTCATGTCAGCGAAACCGATGCACGCATCTCGGCCGATACGGTTGCAATCTCCAGCCGCGTGGCCGGCTGGATCGTCGGACTCCCTGTCACCGATGGCGAGAAGGTGACCGCTGGCACGCTGCTGATCGAAATCGATTCCCGGGATTCGAAACTGAAGCTCACCGAATACGGCGCGCGCATTGCCGGGCTTGAGGCGGCACGGGCACAGATCGAATCCGAGATCGACCTGATCGACAAGACCTCGACCAGCCGCATCGAAGCGGTTCGTTCGCGCGCGGATGCGGCCCGGGTCGCGGTCCGGGCCGGCCTCGAACAGTTTGAACTCGCACGAACGGATTTTGAGCGGACCCGAACGCTGATCCGCGACCAGATCGTGTCCCGGCGACGTCTTGATCAGGTCCAGAATGAACTGAGCCTGGCACAGGAGCGCCATCAGAAAGCCCAGGCTGATCTGGCTGCGGCCCTGGCTGACGTCAACGAAGCCGAGGCCGAGCGCGGCCAGATGACCGTGCTGGCCCGGCGCATGGATGCGCTCGGGCATGAAGCAGCCGAGATTGCGGCCCAGCGCGAACAGCAGGCTCTCGACGTCGCCGACCGCACGATCAAGAGCCCGATCGATGGCGTTGTCTCGGAAACCTTTGTCGATGCCGGGGAATTTGTCAGCCCCGGCCAGCGCCTGATGCTGATCCACAACCCGGCGGCCGTCTGGGTCGAGGCCAATATCAAGGAAACCGATATTCGTCATCTGGCACCCGGGATGTCGGTTGATATCAGCCTTGATGCCTATCCCGACCAGAATTTCAGCGGCACCGTTGCCCGGATCGGAGAGGCGGCCACCAGCGAGTTCGCGTTGTTGCCCAACCCGAACCCCAGCGGAAATTTCACCAAGGTGACCCAGCGATTGCCGGTGCGGATCGCCCTTACCCCAAGCGAAGTCCCGTTGCGGCCGGGCATGATGGCCGTGGTAAGCATTCGGATACCGGGCCGGTAGAACCGGTGCCCCGGACATGACCGCAACCACCGCCTCCGAGCCAGCGCCCCAAGCGAGCACCCTTCATCGCTGGCTTGTCGTGACGGCCGCCCTGTCATCCTCGCTCGCGCTCGCCCTCTCGGCGACGATCACGAATGTCGCCGTGCCCGACATCATGGGTGCCTTCGGGGTTGGGCAGGATCAGGCGCAATGGATGGCGACCGCCTTCTTCGCGGCCATGACAGCAGGAATGCTGCTGAGCGACTGGCTGACGCGCCGGTTCGGCGCGCGCGACATCTTCATTGCGATGATGCTGTTGTTTTTTCTGGGTTCCATCGCCGGCGGCACAGCGCAGACCTATGGCACCGTCGTTCTGGGACGCACCATCCAGGGCCTGTCCGCCGGGGTGATCCTGCCGCTAACCATGATGGCGATGTTTGCGGTCTTCCCGCCGCATCAGCGCGCCATGGTCGCAGGATTGTTCGGGATCAGCTTTGTTCTGGGTCCCGGTCTCGGGCCATGGTTTGGCGGCATGGCCATCGACGCCTTCAACTGGCGCTTCACATTCTATGTCGCGCTGCCGATTTCCTTCTGCTCGATCATGCTCGCCTCGGTCATCCTGCCGGGCCGGGATCGCAACATCAAAAACTCGAACCTCGACTGGTTCGGCTTCCTGCTGGTGGCCACATTTCTGGCCGCCACACTGACCGGCCTGTCGAATGGCCAGCTCAAGGGGTGGAGTTCCAACTTCGTGATCGCCAGCCTCATTCTGGGTTTCGGCTGCGCGGCAGCCTTCCTGTTCTGGGAAACCCGGGTTGCCGATCCGATTTTCGACGTGCGCCTGCTGCGCAACCCCAAATTCGCGATCGCCAATATCGTGTCCTTTCTTGTTGGCGCGTCGCTGTTCGGCTCGTTCTACCTGCAACCCGTCTTCGTGCAGATTGTCGAAAACTACACTCCGCTGCGCGCCGGGCTCGTGCTTGTTCCCGGTGGCCTTGCGATGGGACTGGCGCTGCCGATCGGCGGTCGTCTCGCCGACCGGTACCCACCCTATATTCTGCTGGTGATCGGTTTTCTGCTGTTTGGCATCACCACCTGGTTCATGGGGTTTTCGGACGCCAACACCAGCTTCTGGACCTTTGCCCTGCTCGTGATGATCGGGCGGATCGGGCAAGGGTTCCTGTTTCCGCCGGTGACCGCAGCCGGGCTTGCGGCAGCACCACCAGAGAAGATGGGTACCGCCAACGGCATGCTCAACTTCACCCGACAAATGGGCGGGGCATTCGGGATCAACCTGCTCGCGATCAACATCGAACGCCGGACCGCCTATTTCAGCGAAATCCTCGTCACCACCCAGACCGAAGCCAATTCAGCCACGCAGGGCATTCTCGATACGATCACAGGCATGCTCGGGACTGCGGGTCTGCCCAATGTCACAGAAGCATTGGTGGCCAAGCTATATCTCGGCCGTATCGTTGCCGCACAGGCAACCGCATTGGGGTTTCGCGACACTTTCTTCGCCTTTGCCATTCTCAGCTTTGTCGCCGTGCTGTTTTCGCTCGCTCTCTGGTCGCCCTACCGAAAAGACAGGGGCTGACAGCGCCTACTTTTCCCGTACCAGCATGGGAAATTCCTCGCTGACGGTTTTCCGAATGGCGTCTGCAATGGCGCGATAGGCGGGTGAGCGCCCTGCCCCTTTACGCCAGACCAGCCCGATCGAGCGAAACACCTGACGATTGTGAAGCGGCTTGGTGATCACAGCACTATCCCGGCGGATTTCGGAATGCGCGTAAAGCGCGGGCAGGAAGGTTGCCCCGATATTCATGGCGACCATCTGGCGCAGCGCGTCAAGGCTGGTTCCCTCATAGTCACGTACCAGCTTTGCCCCGTATTCCTCGCACAGGGCATGCACCTGATCATGCAGGTGATAGTCCGGCGTCAGATACAGGATGGCCAGATCCTTGAGGTCTTCGATCCCGACCCGATCCCGACTGGCCAAGGGGTGATCGCTTGAGAATGCCAGATAGACCGGCTCGCGAAACAGTCGCTCGACCATCAAATCCGTCGAGACGACAGGAAGCTGGGCGAGGATCAGATCATGGGTCCCGCGGGCCAGTTCCTTCTCCAGCTCATGCGGGGCACCCTCACGAATATAGAGTTTCAGATCAGGGTTTTGCCGGTGCAGTGTTGCGACGACGCGCGGCAGCAGATAGGGGCCGAGCGTCGGCTTGACGCCAAGCCGGATCGTCCCGACGAGGTTTCGGGACGAGGATGAAGAAACATCTACGATACCTTGAACATCGAGCAAAATCCGGCGCGCGCGCGCCACCACCTCGCGCCCCATCGGGGTCATGACAACGCCCGCGCGCTGGCGTTCAACCAGCCGTGCGCCGAGAAATTCCTCCAGATTCTGGATCTGCACACTCAGGGACGGCTGCGCGATGCCGCAATTTTCCGCCGCGACCCGGAAATGCCGCGCATCGGCCAACGCCACGAGATAGCGTAACTGCTTCAAAGTTAATGATAATTCACGCATCGTCAGAAGCTTTCCCGTGCGTTCAGAACAGTCTCAGAACCTCAATAGGATATTTCTATCAAACTATCTATCTCTATTGTCTTCTTTGACGCAGTCGATTTGCCTATCTATCGGAGGCAAGAGAAAACCGGTTCATCCGATCTGCGATAGAGAGAACAAATGTTTGACCTTTCGAACCTTTTTGGAAAAGCCACCAGCTTTCTGGGGGAAGTGAATCCCGCAGAACTCGCTGAAAACGCCGAGGCCGCTACGCTTCTTGGCCATTTCGGTGTCGATGGTGCGGATGCCAGCAATCTGGCCGCCACAGACTTCGGTTCGCTGCTCGCGGAAACAGGTCTGGACACCGCATCTCTTGCCGACGGGTCAGCCTTTGAGGCCCTGACAGATATTCTCGGACAGAACCGGCCCTAGGCAGGCCGGTGCTGCGCAGCCTGCTCCTCCCATAGTTCCGGCTGCGACATAGACTTCATTGACGGGTGCTTGCCCCACGCCGACACCAGACGGCGACAAGCTACACCTCCCGCTACCCCTGGGAGATCCCGTCACAGCCAGTAGCCGTTTGCGAGGCGGTTGCCAGTTGACTTGAAGTCGAATTCTCGCCGCCCTCTCCGGAAACGGAGAGGGCTTTTTTTTACCAGGCGTATTCTTCGAAGGCCCGGTCGACGTCGTGATCCCAGCGCCCTTCGTAAGCCGCGAGTTTGTTCTCGGCAGGGGTCACGCCACTATCGGCAATCTGCTCGAGGGTGGAGAGAAAATGGCTTTCGTCCTGACCCCAGAAATCCTTGAGCGCGCGGTTCTTGAGGCCCATCCGGGAAATCTCAAGCGCCTCACGGGACAGTTCGAGCATCGTACGGTTTCGGAACGGTGCTGCCAGCCCCTGCGTCGGGACCGCATTGCGAAGATCAATCACGTCCTGCGCTGTCCAGTCCGCAATCATATCGCTTGCCGCATCCAGCGCTTCCGAATCATAGAGCAGCCCGACCCAGAAGGCCGGTAACGCGCAGACCCGGCGCCAGGGCCCACCATCGGCGCCCCGCATTTCGAGAAACTTCTTCAAGCGCACTTCGGGAAACAATGTGGTCGTGTGATCGGTCCAGTCCCCCATGGTCGCGAACTCCCCGGGACGCGCGGGCAGCTTTCCGTTCATGAAGTCCCGGAAGGATTGTCCCGAAGCATCAATGTATCCGCCATCGCGATAGACGAAATACATCGGCGTATCGAGCACATAATCGACATAGTGCTCATAGCCGAAGTCACTGTCAAAAACGAACGGCAAGATCCCCGACCGGTCATTGTCCACATCGGTCCAGACATGGCTGCGCAAGCTCAGATAGCCCGTCGGCCGCCCTTCACGAAAAGGCGAATTTGCAAACAGCGCGGTCGCGACGGGCTGCAAGGCCATACCCACACGCATCTTGCGGACCATGTCGGCTTCATCGGAGAAATCCAGATTCACCTGCACCGTGCAGGTTCGCAGCATCATGTCGTGCCCCATGGTGCCGACCTTGGCCATGTAGTCCCGCATGATCTTGTAACGGCCCTTGGGCATCCAGGGCGCGTCTTCGCGGGTGAGCGTGGGGTGGAACCCCATCCCGATCATAGCCACACCCAACTCACCGTTCACCTCGCGGAGCTGGCGCAGATGCTCATGCACCTCTTCACAGGTCTCGTGAAGGGTTTCGAGCGGCGCACCGGACAATTCAAACTGTCCGCCTGGCTCAAGGGAAATATTCGCGCCGCTCTCGCCGGTCAGCGCAATGACATTCTCGCCCTCATAGACCGGTTTCCAGCCAAACCGCTGCAATCCCACAAGCAGATCGCGAATTCCGGGCGTGCCGTCATAGGAAAGGGTTTTGTGGTCCGATTGCCGGAACGCGAATTTTTCGTGCTCGGTCCCGATCCGCCAGTCCTCTTTCGGCTTCTCGCCTTCGGCGATCCAGTCGATGAGTTGCTGCTTGGATTCGATGACCGGGCCACCACCAGAAGACGGAGCTGCCATGTGTGTATTCCCCGATTTACGACGACATCTATGACCGCGCGGAGTTCCAGTCTCCGGCAATCGCCTGAACTACGGACAGTGCGGCCAGTGCCGCCGTATCAGCCCGCAAGACGCGCGGCCCCAACCCGATAGGCGTAACAAAGGGGAGTTCGCCGAGTTGGTCAAGCTCATCAGGCGCAAAGCCACCCTCCGGCCCGGTCATGACAGCAAGCGGACCCGGCGCCTCGGCCAGCGTCCGCGCGATCTCGGCAACCGGTCGACCGGCACCTGTCTCATCGCCGACCAGCAATCTGCGCTCCTGTGGCCACTCGCGCAGAAACGTCTGGAATTTCAGCGGTTCGGCGATGTCGGGAACGCTCAGACGTTCGGATTGTTCGGCCGCTTCGATGGCATTGGCGCGCAAGCGCCGGGTATTCACGCGCTCTGAATTCGTCCGCGCGGTCAGGACGGGAACAAGCCGGGAGACGCCAAGTTCCGTGGTTTTCGCGGTTAAAAACCCAAGCGCGGCACGCTTGATCGGCGCGAAAGCCAGCCAGAGATCCGGCTCGGTGGTCTGCTGTCGAAACTGCTCGGCAGCCTCCACAAGTACACTCCCGCGCTTGGCGGCAATGATATCGGCCCAGAACTCACCATCGCGGCCATTGAAGATCGCGATACGGTCGCCTTCGCCGCGCCGCATGACATTGTGCAGATAGTGGCTCTGGTCACGATTGAGCGGCAGCGCCATACCCTCGGCCAGATCCTCCTCAACAAAAAGACGCAGCCGGGTGAAGCTCGCTTTGGTATCTGACATCGCAATTTCCGGATTGGGGCGTGCGGCACGCTGGGTTAAGGAAGGGTCATGAACGATATACCCGATCACAACGCAAGCGACATCCCGCGCGGCAACTGGCTTGACCGCTATCTTCCTTCCTTGATGCGGCCCTATGCAAGACTCATGCGTCTCGACCGGCCGATCGGGACCTGGCTGGTGTTGCTGCCGGGCTGGTGGGCGCTCGCGCTGGCGGAGACGCCGGGCAACTGGCCCAATTTTCTGTGGGTCGTATTGTTCGGGATCGGCGCGATTCTGATGCGCGGTGCGGGCTGTGTCATCAACGACATGTTTGACAGGGACTTTGACGCACAGGTTGCGCGCACCGCGGACCGGCCGCTTGCCTCCGGTGCCATTCGTATGCGTGCCGCGCTTGTCTTTCTCGCGGCATTGCTCCTGGTGAGCCTGGGTATTCTCGTGCAGTTCAATCCCTTTGCCATGGCGGTTGGCACGCTCAGTCTGGCGCTGGTCATCCCCTACCCGCTGATGAAACGGATCACCTGGTGGCCGCAGGCATGGCTCGGCCTGACCTTCAACTGGGGCGCCTTGCTCGGCTGGGCCGTGGTGCGTGGCGAGATCGAACCGGCAACCCTCGTTCTCTACGCAGCCGGCTTTTTCTGGACGCTGGGCTACGACACCATCTATGCCCATCAGGACAAGGAAGACGACGCGCTGGTCGGCATCAAGTCCACCGCGCGCCTGCTCGGGGCAAATTCACGGCCCTGGATTGCCGGTTTCTATACCGTCTGTATCGCTCTGCTGGCGCTGTCTGCATGGATGGTGGCTATCGGGTGGCCATTCTGGATCGGCCTGGCGGTCGGTATTGCACATCTGATCTGGCAAACCGCCGCCATCAACTTCGATGACCCGAAGGATTGCCTGAAAAAATTCCGTGCCAATCGGGACTTCGGCCTGATCATCTTTGCCGCAGCGATCGCCGGCCGGATGATTGTCTGAAAACGCGGGTGTTGCCGCTGACCGGACAAGGCGATCAGGACCGCAACTGGATTTCAACAACCTCGTGTTCGGCATGGGCCGAGGGCAAGGCATCGCGCTCCAGCCTCGCGCCCCGGTTTTCACGTTCGCGCGCATCCTCGATATGTCGGCGCACGAAATCGGCCAGATCGTTACCAGGCGCCATGCGGTCCCGCATCAGGGCCAACGCCTCCCGCTGACCGAGTTCGGGCAGCTGCCGGTTCTCGGCCTGTATCTCACGCAGCGCAATCGGCCGGGTTCCATCCCCCACATGACCGCGAAAACTCAGATAGGCAAAGGCGGTATCGAGGGTTTCACCGCCGTCGAGATCAAGGCGCAGATTGACCAGCTTCGAGAAATGATAGCTGTCGATTTCCGTGGGGTGCATCACGGCCAGCTCGATATCGCTCAGCCAGTTCACCGCCACGGCGACCCGCGTACCGGGCATGTGGCGCAATGCCGCCGGCAGGGACCCGTAGCTCGAAAAATGCGCTGAATAGACAACGTCATGATCGGCCAGCCATGCCCGCTGGACAGGGATCGGCGCATGATCGGTTCCGTATTTCTGCCGCAGACGCAAAGGCGACTGGTTCGAGCCATAGCCGATCACCGGATGCCGTCCTTCTCGCAGGCGCGCATCGAAGGGCGCTTCGGTACCCGCAACAAAGGTGAAGGAATGCGCCGTGATGTCGTAGGGATAGCCCGCCGCACGGATCAGGGCCGGATCGGTCTTGAAAGGATCTTCGTTCATGGGCGCATCTTCTTCCGCGCGACTTCACATCGCAAGCCATCCGCTGCCTTGACGTAAAGGCGGGCGGGCGCTCTAAGTCCACATCATGCCTTATGCCAGCCTTCGCGAATTCATTTCCAGACTCGAAGACTCCGGTCGCCTCGTCCGGGTGACCCATCCGGTTTCGACCCGGCTGGAGATGACCGAAATCCAGACCCGTCTGCTCGCTGAAGGCGGCCCGGCTGTCCTGTTCGAGAACGTGATCGGCGATGATGGAACACCAAATCCGATCCCGGTGCTCGTGAACCTGTTCGGTACCGTCGAACGCGTGGCCTGGGGCATGGACCGCGAACCCGAACAGCTTCGTGAGGTCGGCGAGACGCTGGCCTTTCTGCGCCAGCCTGAACCACCGGGCGGATTGCGGGACGCGTGGGAAAAGCTGCCCCTGTTGCGCACGGTGATGGCGATGCGCCCGAAGAAGGTCTCGTCAGGCCCTGTACATGAGGTGGTTCTGACCGGCGACGATATCGACCTTTCGAAACTGCCGATCCAGACCTGCTGGCCCGGCGAGCCGGCCCCGCTGATCACCTGGCCGCTTGTCGTTACCCAGGGGCCGAACCCGGACGGCAAGCGCGAGGACGCCTTCAATCTGGGCATCTACCGGATGCAGGTCACCGGCCCGAAGACAACCTATATGCGCTGGCTCAAGCACCGGGGCGGCGCCCAGCATCATGCGCGGTGGAAATCCGAACGCCCCGACCCCCTGCCCGCTGCGGTCGTGATCGGGGCCGATCCGGGGACGATCATTGCCGCCGTCACCCCGGTGCCCGACACGCTCTCGGAATACCAGTTCGCGGGCCTGCTGCGCGGCAAGCGTCTGGAACTGGTCGACTGCAAAACCGTGCCCCTGAAAGTCCCCGCCTCGGCCGAGATCGTGATCGAGGGGCATGTCTCCCTCGATGAGTACGGCGATGAAGGCCCCTATGGGGACCACACCGGCTACTACAACTCCGTCGAGCCCTTCCCGGTTTTCCATGTCAGCGCCATCACCATGCGCCGTGACCCGATCTATCTTTCGACTTTTACCGGCCGCCCGCCCGATGAACCCTCGGTTCTCGGCGAGGCGCTCAACGACGTGTTCGTGCCGCTGCTGCAGCAGGCCTTTCCCGAGATCACCGATTTCTGGCTGCCACCCGAGGGCTGCTCCTACCGGATCGCCGTGGTTTCGATGAAGAAGGCCTATCCCGGTCATGCCAAGCGGGTGATGATGGGTGTCTGGTCCTATCTGCGCCAGTTCATGTACACGAAATGGGTCATCGTCGTGGATGACGATATCGATATCCGTGACTGGAAGGACGTGATGTGGGCGATTTCGACCCGCATGGACCCGGCCCGCGACATCACGCTGATCGAGGACACACCCATCGATTATCTGGATTTCGCCTCACCCGTCTCCAGCCTCGGCAGCAAGGCCGGGCTGGATGCGACGAACAAGATTCCGCCCGAGACGACCCGCGAATGGGGCCGGGAAATAGACATGGATCAAGATGTGATCGAAAAAGTTTCGGCAATGTGGGACGATCTGGGCCTGCCGGGTTCGGGTAAGCCGATCTGGAAATAGCGGTCACCACATCCGGTGACCCTGCATTGAGGGGAAAATCATGGAATCAGGTATGGCCGTCGCGCCGATCGTCACGCTGTTTGTCTCATCCCTGCTGGTGCTGATGAAACTTTTTCTTGGCCTTCGGGTCAGCATGTATCGCAACAAGATCAACATGCCCTGGGGTGACAATGGCGATGACCAGCTGGTTCGCCGCATTCGTGCCCACGCCAACCATTCGGAATGGGTCCCGGCGACCGTCATCATCCTGGGACTGGTTGAAATGGTCGGCGTCTCCCCCCTTATTGTTGGTGTGCTCGGTGCGATTGTGATTATCGCGCGCGGCCTTCACGCCCTTGGCCTGATGGGCAATGCCGAGAGCTTCAACCGCGCAACAGGTATCGTGATGAACTGGATTGTCCTGTTCCTTGCATCCATCATCGGGATTGTGGAGTTCTTCGCGCCCGGTTCGTTCTAACCCGAGAACAAGGCGCGCGGCGGCGCGATAATGATTATGTCTGATTCACATTCCGCGGATGACCGCGACCGCCTCTCGTCGCTTGTTGCCGAGGCCAAAAAACGTGGAGCCGATGCCGCGGATGCAGTGCTGATCCGCTCCACATCGATCTCCCACACCCAGCGGCTCGGTGAAATCGAGAAGCTGGAGCGTCAGGAGAGTTTCGATCTCGGCCTGCGTGTTTTCCGCGGGAAGAAACAGGCCATTGTGTCCTCGACCGATTTCTCGAAGGACGCCCTGTCGGAACTGGTCGGCCGCGCCATCGACATGGCTGGCATGGTCCCCGATGACCCCTGGGCAGGTCTGGCGGACCCCGACCAGCTTGCCGTCGACATTCCCGATCTCGACATGGTCGATTCCGATGAACCGCAAAGCGCAGAACTGATCGAGATGGCCCGCGCCTGCGAGGATGCCGCGCGCGCCGTCGACGGAATCACGAACTCCGACGGTGCCGAGGCAAGCTGGGGACACAGCGCGGTCACCCTTGCGGCGACCAACGGCTTTGCCGGTCACTATGCCCGCACCGATTGTGGCGTCGGGGTTTCGGTGATCGCGGGCGAAGGCGGGGGCATGGAAACCGAATACGACTTTGCCCATGCGGTTTACCGGTCTGACCTTGAAGACGCCGCCGCCGTCGGCACCCGGGCCGGCGAACGTACCGTGGCGCGTCTGGGGGCACGGCGCATGCCGACCTGTCAGGTGCCCGTGGTGTTCGATCCGCGCGTGGCCGGAGGGCTTCTGGGGCATCTGGCGGGCGCGATCACCGGACCTTCGATCGCCCGGGGCAGCAGTTTTCTGAAGAACAGTCTCGGCGAGAAGATTTTCTCCGACGGCATTTGCGTCACGGATGACCCGCATCGCCCACGCGGACAGCGTTCCAAGCCCTTCGATGCCGAAGGCGTGGCCAATCGAAAGCGGAACCTGATCGAGGATGGCGTGTTGACGACATGGCTTCTCGACCTTGCCTCCGCGCGCCAGCTCGGCCTGGAAACCACGGGCCATGCCGGGCGCGGCCCTTCGGGTCCGCCTTCACCGGGGCCGACCAACCTCTATCTCGAGGCAGGCGATGTCTCTCCCGCCGAGCTAATCGGCGACATCAAGTCCGGATTCTACATCACCGCCCTCATGGGTATGGGCGTGAACGGAGTAACCGGTGACTACAGCCGTGGTGCATCGGGCTTCTGGATCGAGAATGGTGAGATCACCTTCCCCGTCACCGAGATGACGATTGCCAACAATCTCAAGGATATGTACCGGTCGCTGGTGCCCGCCAGTGATCTGGAGTTCCGCTATGGCACCAACAGCCCGACCGTGCGACTCGAAGGCATGACGGTCGCGGGCGGCGGTTGAGCCGCCTGACGCCAATCACGCTGGGCGCATTACGGGCAGCCCCGCCGCGCTGACCTCCAGTTCGACGGGCAATGTCGTCATGATATCCCCATCCCCCTGTACCGGCTCATCCGTCGCGCAGAGATCGCCTGCGATGACACGCAGTTGCCGGGCCGGAATGATATCCAGATCAGGGAAACGCGCCAGCCGGCCACTGATGAGGCCCCACATGTATCGCACAGCATTCCATCGCCCGGTCCGCCGAAACAGGCAAACCTGAAACTGATGGTCGTCCAGCGATGCCTGCGGTGCGATCACATAGGACCCGCCATAGAAATGACCATTGGCGACCACCACCGAGGACGCCGTTTCGGTGCGCCCGTCAATTTCCACCAGATAGGTTCGCGCGCGGTAACGCACGAGTTGCATTAGCGATTCGACCACATAGGCGAATTTGCCGATGACGCGTTTGACCCGTGTATCCACATTGGCGACCACATGCGCATCGAAACCAACCCCGGCCATCATGGAAAACCCGCGTCCGTTCGCCCGGCCCAGGGAGACCATTCGCGGTGTTTGGGCCATCACCGCATTCACAATCGCTTCCGTGGAACGGACATCAATGCCCAGCTCGCGAGCCAGAACATTGGCCGTACCCAGCGGAACAACTCCCAGGATACAGCCATCACCACGGGCATGGATTCCGTTCAGGACCTCGTTGATCGTCCCGTCACCACCCGCAGCCACGATCACATGATAACCGCGTGCCTCTCGGGCGATCCGCTCGCCGTCGCGGGGCGCAAATGTTTCGCAGACCGTGACCTCAACCCCACGCGCACGCAACAATCCAAGCACGTCGCGCAAGCGTCGCAGACGCCGCGGACCGGCAGTTGGATTGAAGATGACAAGACAGTTTTTCATGATCTCTCCGGAAACGACCCACAAACACCCAACGCGTTACGGGTGCATGACATTTTCATTACCCATATATTACATAAGTTATTGTTTTTAATACAATATTTAGTTTCAAATCAGCATTGCATTCGACTATGTAGGGGTCAGGACATCAACACTCAGGTCTCTCATGAGCGGCGAAACCCTGGCTCACCATTATCGTGCAATCTGGATTTCCGACATCCATCTGGGCACACGCGGGTGCAAAGCCGAGCACCTCCTGGACTTTCTCCGGCACACCGAATCCGACAGTCTTTACCTGGTCGGTGACATTGTCGATGGCTGGCGCTTGCGAAAATCCTGGTACTGCCCGCAATCCCACAATGACGTTGTTCAAAAGCTGCTGCGCAAGGCACGCAAGGGGACGCGTGTCGTTTACATCCCGGGCAATCACGACGAGATGCTGCGTGACTATACCGGCATGGTATTCGGGGGCGTGACCCTGAAGTCCGAGGCCTATCACACGACCGCAGATGGCCGCCGACTCTGGATCACCCATGGTGATCAGTTCGATGCTGTCATGCGCTATGCCCGTTGGCTCGCCCTGCTGGGCGACTGGGCATACAACACCGTGCAGTCGATCAATTACTGGTTCAATTCCGGACGACGCCTGCTCGGCTTCCGTTACTGGTCGCTCTCCGCCTTTCTCAAATACCGCGTCAAGAACGCGGTGCAATATGTCAGCAAGTATGAGGAGATTGTCGCGGACGAAGCCCGCAAACGCGGCGTTGACGGTGTTGTCTGCGGACACATCCATCACGCCGAAATGCGCGATTTTGACGGTGTGCTCTATTGCAATGACGGCGACTGGGTCGAGAGTTGCACCGCGCTGGTCGAACACCGCAATGGTGAGCTCGAGATCGTGAACTGGGCCGATATCCGCCAGCTCTCACTGGCATTGCGGTAGCGCCATGAAAGTCGTGCTTGTCACCGATGCCTGGTTCCCCCAAGTCAACGGTGTCGTGCGGACGCTCAGCACCGTCGTCGATCACATGCGCGCGGGCGGGCACGAAGTGCTGACGGTGACCCCCGATCTGTTCCGTACGGTTCCCTGTCCGACCTACCCGGAAATCCGGCTCGCCCTGCGCCCCAAACCGCACCTGCGCGCGCTGATCAACGAATTCGAACCCGATGCCATACACATCGCAACGGAAGGACCGCTTGGACAGGCCGCACAAAGCTTCTGCCGCGCCCAAAACTGGCCGCTGACGACGTCCTTTCATACGAAGTTCC
>JAURLR010000013.1 GCA_030831135.1 Alphaproteobacteria bacterium | reverse complement strand
GGGCAGAACGTGAACAAGGTATCGACGGCCGTGGAGCTCCGGTTTGACGTGGCAGCTTCACCCAGCCTTCCGCCCGACCTGAAGTCCCGCCTGCGCAAGATCGCAGGAACCCGGATGACCAACGACGATGTGCTGGTGATCCGGGCAGAGCGGTTCCGGACCCAGGAACGCAACCGGGTCGATGCGCGTGCGCGGTTGCTCGAACTGCTGCAACGCGCGTCTGTTGTTCCCCGCAAGCGCAAGCCAACCCGTCCGACCCGGGGTTCCAAGGAACGGCGACTGCAATCCAAGGAACTGCGTGGGCGCACGAAGTCGCTTCGGCGCAGGCCGAAAGGCGACGGATTGTAGGGGCGGGTTACAAACCCGCCCGCTGCCGTTGTAAGGATCGGAATACGGGTAGGTTAAAAAACCTGCCCCTAAGGGCGCTCGGGCGTATTCGCGAAAACCCGCACCAGAACCATCGCGACAATCGCCCCGGCCGCGTTGAATACGAGATCAAGGGCGGTGTTGATGTAACCGCCGACATTCGTGTTGGGAAACACCACCACGGCGATGAACTCGATGATCTCGTTGACGGCGCCCAGCCCCATCGCACCGAGAACGGGAAATACCATCAGGCTGGCGGTCCCCACCATGACCGGAAAGTGCCGCCGCAGCAGGTGCCAGAGCAGAATTGCGGTCACACCAAACCCGTAGAAATGCACGATCTGGTCGTAGCGCAGAAAGACGAACTCGCCCGCGGCATATACCGGCAGCACCACATGGGCGTAGAGCACGCTCCCGGCCATCGGCACCCCGCCGCCGGCCATGTGAACAAACCCCCAGAGCGAAAGCGCCCAGAGTATCCAGGCCGGAAACTCGGCTTTCCGCTGGCCGACCGCAACCAGTGCGACAAGGATCAGCAATGTGACCACGTACCAGAGAAACTCGCTGTTCCCGGCCGACATGAAGATCGCGCCGAAGATTGCCGTGTAGCCCAGCGTCACCCCGAGCACGGCCCATTCGAATGGTTTGATGTTCATGATCGATAGCTCCCCGTCATCTCTCATATTGCCACACGTGTTTCCATAATTGCCCTCACCCTGAGCCTGACGAAGGGCGAGGGCGCAACCTCATACTTCGACAAGCTCAGCATGAGGTTCATGGAATGGCGCGCAGTTTTCATTTGTCTGATTCCACCACCACGGTTCCCAGCTTGTTGCCGGTTTCCACGAATTTGTGGGCCTGGGCGCAGGCGGCCAGAGGGAAGGTGGCGGCGACTGTGTGGATTGCGTCGTCTTCGGACAGCCAGGCCGCAATGTCGGCGCGGGCGTGGTCGATGGCCTCGCGGGGGACGCTGTGGAGGACCATGAAGCGGAGCACCGCATTCTTCAGCGCCATGCGAAAGAAGAGGCCTTGCGGATCGCCGCTGGACGAATAAACCGAGATTGTACTACCCGGCTTGATCACGCGTGCAGCCAGTTCGATGTTGGCTGACAGATCGACCTCGATGATCCGGTCGACCCCCGCGCTTCCGGTCAGGTCCATGATCTGATCTGCGGCATCCGCGTCCCGGTAGTTGACCGTGTGGTGGGCACCACCCGCGACGGCATGGGCGGCCTTTTCCCCAGAGCTGACGGTTGTGATGACCGTTGCACCCCCGCGCCGGGCCCATTGCACGGCATAATGGCCGACCGCACCCGCGCCACCGGTGACCAGCACGGTCTTTCCGTTCACGGGACCGTCAGCAAAGACATTGCGGTGACCTGTCATGCAGGGAATGCCCAGACACGCGCCTTCGGCAAAGCTCAGATCATCGGGGAGGGGGGCGACCAGCCAGGCATCCAGCGTGATGTATTCCGCCGCCGTCCCGAAGGCCCGCCCGCGCTGTCCGTTGAACAGCCAGACGCGTTGCCCTAGCAAAGCGGCATCGACACCTTCCCCGATCTGATCGACAATCCCTGCGCCGTCGCTGTTGGGAATGATACGGGGATACTCCATCCCATAGGTGCCCAGACCACGGCGTTTCACGTCTGCCGGGTTCACGCCGGAGGCCGAGAGCTTGACGCGGACTTCGCCGGGCCCGGCCTCTGGGGTGTCCATCTCTCCGACGGTGAGAACTTCATCGGCGGCGCCGAGTTTTTCGTACCAGACAGCTTTCATGGCGTTCTCTCGCTTCATGCGTGTTGTGCATATACTCGCCCATCGCGAAACCGGCGTCGCGGGGGAAATGACCAGGTGTTTCAGTCCGTGAGGCGTTGCCGATATCGCCTCGTCATTGCTTCGTTGCTGCGCGCCTTGCAATGACACCATCAAGACTGAAAGGCCTATTCGATCAGCGCTTCGAGGCTTTCCAGCCGGTCGGCTTCCTCGATGGGCTTGTCCCAGCGGATGCGGTGAATCCGAGGAAACCGCATGGCCACCCCTGATTTGTGGCGCTTCGAGGGATGTATCGAATCGAAAGCGACCTCGAAGACCAGTCCGGGTTCCACCTCGCGCACAGGGCCGAAGCGGTTGGTCGTGTTGTTGCGGACCCAGCGGTCGAGTTGGGCAAGCTCTTCATCGGTGAAGCCGAAATAGGCTTTGCCGACCGGAACCAGGACGTCCGACCCGTTCGAATCCTGACGCCAGCATCCGAAGGTGTAATCCGAATAGAAGGAGGAACGCTTGCCGTGGCCGCGCTGGGCGTACATCAGCACGGCATCGGCCAGCAGCGGATCGCGTTTCCACTTGAACCAGGGGCCGCGCGGCCGGCCAGCCTGATAGGCGCTGTCGGCCTGTTTGATCATCAGGCCCTCGATGCCACTGTCACGTGCGCCGGCGCGGATCTTGGAGAGCGCGTCCCAGCTCGAAAAATCGAGGATCGGTGACAGGTCGAACCGGGTGGGTTGTGTCTTGCCGAACCAGTCCTCAAGGCGGACACGGCGGTCGCGCAACGGCAGATCACGCAAATCTTCGCCTGCCGCGACCAGCATGTCGTAAAGCCGGATATGAGCCGGGTGGGTGTCCAGAAGTTTCGGATCGACCCGTTTTCGGTTCAGGCGCTGTTGCAGGTCGTTGAAGGGCGCAACCACCCCGTCCCGGACGACAAGAAGTTCGCCATCGAGCACAGCTTCGAAATCAATCCCATCGAGAATATCGGGAAAGGTGTCACCGATATCATCACCGGTCCGCGAGTACACACGTTTCTGGAGGGTGCCGTTCCCGTCGCGCTGGCTCACGACCTGAACCCGGATCCCATCCCATTTCCATTCCGCGAAATACGCCGTCGGATCGAACGCCAGCAGCTCGCTCTCGTCGACAGGGTTGGCCAGCATGAGCGGACGGAATGTCGGCGCTTTCGAGATGTCCGGCACAGGGTCCCGACCCTCCAGCCATGCAAAAATCTCGGTATAGGGGGGGTCAAAGGCGTGCCAGACTTCTTCCACTTCGCTGACGGCCACATGACCGAGTTCTGCCAGTGCAGTCTTGGCCAGCCGTGCCGATACGCCGACCCGCAGCCCACCGGTGATGAGCTTGAGAAGGCCCCAGCGCGTGGTGGCGTCCATCCGGTCGAGCCAGTCCGCGATCTGCTCAGGCGTGTCGCTGCGGGTCAGGCGGTTCAGACCTTCGACGATATCGGTCAAGCCCGGGGATCCATCAGGATCACAATGCCCTTCGGTCGCAGGCCACATCAGTGCGGCGGTCTCGGCCAGATCACCGACAAAGTCATAGGAAAGCCGGAACAATTCGGGATCGACCCGCTCCGTGACCAGCTCCCGGATCAGCTTCGGCTTTGCGGTCCGGAGTTTCAGGTCTCCGGCCAGTGCCGCCAGAGCGTAACCCCGGTCCGGATCGGGTGTGGTTGCAAAATATTCCTGCAGGAGCTGCAGCTTGCCGTTCCGCGCGGACTGGAAGGCGAGCGCATCGAGCAGCCTGGCGAAAGCCTTCATTGGCTTTCCTCCTCGTCACGTCCCACCAGCGACAGCGCGCGGGCGGAGATACCGTGCAGTGCGGCATAGCGGATCAGCGCCTCCTCGCGTCCGTGGGTGACCCAGATTTCTTCGGCTTCCACGTCATGAATGGTCCGGGTGAGTTCGTCCCAGTCCGCATGGTCGGAGATCGTGAGCGGCAGTTCGGCACCGCGCTGCCGGGCACGGGCGCGCACACCCATCCAGCCACTGGCGACCGCGACAATCGGGTCGGGCAGGCGGCGCGCCCATCGGTCACGAGCAGCGGAAGGCGGCGCGAGCACGATCTGTCCTGCGAGTTCACCGGTTTGTGCATCGGTTACTGATCGCAGCGCTCCGAGCGCGATCCCGTGGCGTTCATAGAGCGCGCAAAGCCCTTCCAGCGCGCCGTGGATATAGATCGGTGCGTCATAGCCGGCCGCCCGCAAAAGGCAGATCACCCGTTGTGCCTTGCCCAGCGCGTAAACGCCCACAAGAACACTCCGCGCGGGGTTGGTCTTGCGGCTGTGCAGAACTTTGGCGATCTCGTCTCCGGCATCCGGGTGCCGGAAGACCGGCAGGCCGAAGGTTGCCTCGGTGATGAACACATCGCAGGTGACGACTTCAAAGGGCGCGCAGGTCGGATCGGCGCGGCGCTTGTAGTCGCCCGAGACCACGATGCGCTGACTGTTGTACTCCAGCACCGCCTGCGCGCTGCCCAGCACATGCCCTGCGGGTTCAAGGCGCAGCGTGACGTCCCCGATCCGAAGCGATGTGCCATAGTCCAGCGATTGCCCGTCGGGCACGCCTCCCGGCCCGAAGCGGTGGCGCATGATGTCGAGGGTCTGGGGTGTCGTCAGCGCGTGTTCGTGCCCCGGGCGGGCATGATCGGCATGTCCGTGGGTGATGACCGCGCGCGCGACGGCACCGGGCGGATCGATATAGAAATCGCCCGGTACGCAGTAAAGCCCTTGGGGCGTGACCGTCAGCCAGTCTTCCGGGCGCTGTTTGATTTTTCTGATCATGATCGTGTGATGTGTTCTACGTGACCCCAAGTCTGACGGATTGATCGGGATATGCCCATCACCTGCATCAGGGGATGAGGTGATCGGCCGATCAGGCTAGACTTGCCGGTATCAGAAACGATTGGCGTTCGAGACATGTTCCAGCTTCATCCCCAACTTGCTGCCGATACGGTTCCGGTTGCCACCTGGGCGCTTTGCGAAGTGTTGCTGATCAACGATGCCAATTATCCCTGGCTGGTGCTGGTGCCCGCCCGAGCGGGGATGCGGGATCTGGATGATCTGGCGCCCGAGGATCAGGCGCGCGCGACGGCGGAGATCAACCGGGCGAGCAAGGCCCTGAAGGCGTTGTTTGCGCCGGACAAGATCAACGTGGCCGCGTTGGGGAACATGGTCCCGCAGCTGCATATCCATGTGATCGCGCGGTTTGCTCATGACCCCGCATGGCCCCAGCCGGTCTGGGGCGCGGTGCCGGCCAGTCCCTATGCACCGGGCGAAATGGACGCGCGGGTTGCCGTTCTGCGCGATGCTTTCGAGGCCGCGTGACGCCTGACCTGCCCGATATTCTGGTCGACTGGTTTGCCGCGCGGGGCTGGACTCCGCACGCCCATCAACTGGCGATGCTTGATGCCGCTGATGCGGGCGCTTCTGCGCTGCTGATCGCGCCGACCGGGGGCGGCAAGACCCTTGCGGGGTTCCTGCCGAGCCTTGTGGACCTGATCGGCGATGGCGCGCCCGATGAAGGCTTGCACACGCTCTATATCTCGCCGCTCAAGGCGCTGGCGGTGGATATTCACCGCAATCTGGAAGTGCCGATTGCGGACATGAAGCTTCCGATCCGGGCCGAAACCCGCACCGGGGATACCCCGCAGTCCAAGCGGCAGCGTCAGAGCAAGAAGCCACCGCATATGCTGATGACGACGCCGGAAAGTCTGGCGTTGCTATTGTCCTACGAAGACGCGCCGGAGATTTTTGACTCCCTGCGCTGCGTCATCATCGATGAGTTGCACGCCATCGAGGACAACAAGCGCGGTGACCTGCTGGCGCTGGGCCTGTCCCGGCTACAGGCCCTCGCGCCGGATGCGCGCCGGGTCGGGTTGAGCGCGACGGTCGCCGATCCGGACCGGCTGCGGCGCTGGCTCTCGACGACTGCGCGGGCCGAAGATGTGCGACTGGTGATGGGCACGAAGGGTGCCGAACCGGTCGTGGAGGTGCTGCAAACCGGTGCGCGTTTGCCGTGGTCGGGGCATATGGGGGCCCATGCGGTCCCCGAAATCTACGATCTGCTCAAGGGCGGCGGGACGACGCTCGTGTTTGTGAACACGCGCGCCCAGGCCGAAATCGTGTTTCAGGAACTCTGGCGGCTGAACGAGGACAATCTGCGGATCGCCCTCCACCACGGCAGCCTTTCTGCCGAACAGCGCCGCAAGGTGGAAGCGGCCATGGTGCGCGGGGATCTCGATGCGGTGGTCGCCACCTCCTCGCTCGATCTCGGGGTCGACTGGGCCGCGGTCGATCTGGTGGTGCAGGTGGGTGCCCCCAAGGGCGCGACGCGGCTGCTGCAACGAATCGGCAGGGCCAATCACCAGCTCGACAATCCGAGCCGGGCGGTGCTGGTTCCGGCCAACCGGTTTGAAGTGCTCGAATGTCGTGCCGCGCTGGATGCGATTGCCGCCCATACCCTTGATGGCGTGCCCGAACGCCCCGGCGGTCTCGATGTGCTGGCCCAGCATATTCTGGGGACGGCCTGTGCGGGCCCGGTGGATCGGGGTGCGCTCTACGATCAGGTCCGAACGGCAGGTCCTTATGCGAGCCTGAGCCGTGAGGATTTTGACGATGTCTTCGGCTTCGTCGCGACGGGGGGCTATGCGCTG
>JAURLR010000154.1 GCA_030831135.1 Alphaproteobacteria bacterium | reverse complement strand
GGCCGGCACCGGCCTCGGTGAACGCCGCAGACTTCAAACTCACCGCCAGCTCAAGCCATCCACCGGTGGTGCCCTGGGTGAAAACCATTCAGGACTTTGTTGTTCCCGAATCCGTCAAGCGCGCCAAGGCGCTGGGCCACGACATCGAGTGGACAGAGGCCTATGCCGGCGCGCTCTACAATTTCGAGAACACCCTTGAAGGCATCGCGGACGGAATCGGTGATCTCGGCTGGGTTGGCACCCTTTGGGAGCCCAACAAGCTGCCGCTGCAGAACGTCACCTTCGTCATGCCCTTCGTGACGGGCAACGTGAAGTTGGCCGCCGACATCCAGAACGCCCTGCATCGCGACATTCCCGAAATGAAGCAGGCCTTCCTGGACAACAACCAGATCTATCTGGGCCCGCAGTCGATCGATGATTACGTGATCGTCTCCAAGACCCCGATCAACTCGGTCGCCGACATGAAGGGCAAGAAGTTCTATGCCCCCGGCGCGTCCGCAGCCTGGCTGGAAGGCACCGGCGCCATCGGCGTGAACGGCGGCCTGCCGGTTTACTATAACGGCATCCAGACCGGCGTCACCGACGGCGCTGTCGTGCCGGTGACCGGTATTGTGCCGTTCAAGCTGCACGAAGTCGCACCTTACATCGTCGATGTCGGCATGGGCGGCGGTATGACCGGCGCGCTGACCATGAACAAGGACACCTTCGACAAGCTGCCGCCGGAGCTGCAGGAAATGTTCCTGCAGCTGGGTCAGGAATACGGTGACCTCGTCGCCCAGCGCGTGGGCGGCTTCAACAAGGCCAGCCTGACCAAGATCCTGCCCGAGGCGGGCGCCACGATCATCACCCTGCCGCTGGAAGAGCAGAAGAAGTGGGCCGATGGTCTTCCCGATCTCGCCGGCGCATGGGCCGCGCGGATGAAGGAAAAGGGCCTGCCGGGTGAACAAGTCATCAAGGCCTATATGGACGGCGTGCGTGCCGGCGGGGAAACCCCGGTGCGCAACTGGGACCAATAGGTTGAACCGGTCCGACAATCAGTCGGAGACAAAGAACGGCGGGGCTCTGGGTGTTTACCAGAGCCTCGCCAACCTTTTTGTCAAACTGACCTCTGTCTGCAACAGCGCCGGGACCATCTGGATCTTCGGCCTGATGTTCATCATCTGCGCGGACATCATCGCCCGCGCGGGCTTCAGTGCCCCGATTCGTGGCGTGACGGAAGTCGTCGGCTATTCACTGGTCGGCGCTGTGTTCCTGCAACTGGCCCATTCGCTCCATGTCGGCCGCTTCTCGAAGGCGGAGATGTTCATCGAACCGCTGGCCCGCAAGCACCCGATTACGGCTGCGCTGTTCCAGATGGCATTTGCGGGTGGTGGCGTTTTCGTTTTCGGATTGATCGCCTATGGCACGATCTCCAAATTCGAGGAGGCCTGGCCCGATCTCAAATTCGGCGTCGAGGGGGATTTCACCATCCTCGTGTGGCCCCTCCGCCTGATCATTCTCATCGGCGCCATCATGGTGGCTGTCAAATACCTGTCACTCCTGGTCGACCATGCGATCGAACTGCGCCAGCAGATCAGGATACGGCAATCTCAGGAAGACAAAGAACCTCTCGGGCTCTACTACCTGTTTATCCTTGTCGGCCTCTTCGCAGGCGGCTGGTACGTGGCCACCGGCGATTTCTCGCGGGTCTAGATCGGCCTGTTCTCCCTCGCCGGCATGCTTGTCGTCATCTTCATGGGGATCCATATCGGCATCGGCCTGATCCTGCTCGGCTTTGCAGGCATCTGGATGATGATGGGCAGTCCCAATGTGGCCATCAACACGGTCAAGCTGGCATCCAACGAATTCCTGCGCAGTTTCTTCTTCGGTGTGATCCCGCTCTTTGTCCTGATGGGGCTGGTGATCAACGAATCCGATGTTGGCGGCGACACCTTCAATGTCGCGCGCTGGGCCCTGCGCAAGGTGAAAGGCGGACTGGGTGTTGCCACGGTCGTGGCCAACGCCATTTTCGCCGCCATCACCGGATCGTCCATCGCATCCGCAGCCGTGTTCACCAAGATCGCGGCACCCCACATGATCAAGCATGGCTACACGCCCACCTTCGCGGTGGGCACCGTGGCCGGCAGTTCGGTGCTCGGGATGCTGATCCCGCCCAGCCTGCTGCTTATCATCTATGGTTTCGTGGCCGAGCAGTCCGTCGGGCTGCTCTTCCTCGCAGCCGTGATCCCCGGGATCATTCTGGCCTTTGCCATGGGCATCTCGATCATCGGTATGGCCTATTTCTGGCCGTCTTATGTGGGCCGTCCGAATGACAGCGAGAAGGTCGAACTGAAGGTCGGTGACGCCTTTCAGATGGTGCTGCCGATCATCATTCTGGTCGGTGCCGTTCTGGGCGGTATCTATGGCGGCTTCTTCACACCGGTGGAAGCCGGCGCTGTTGGCGCAGCAGGTGCGCTCATCATCGCGCTGGTCAAGCGGCGCATGACCTGGCCCAAGCTGTGGAACGTCCTGCTGGAAACCGGCCACACCACCGTGTCGGTGCTGTTCCTGATACTGGCGGCGAATATCTACGGCAAGATGCTGGCCCTGTCCGGCCTGCCGCAATTCGCCAGCTCGGCCATTGGCGGCTCGGAACTGAGCTTCTTCTGGTTCATGGTGTTCTACATCACTCTGGTGATCATCCTGGGAATGTTCCTGGATGCGGTCTCGATCATGCTGATTGTCCTGCCACTGGTTCTGCCCATCGTGCAGGCGTTTGGCGGCGATCTGATCTGGTTCGGAATCGTGACGGTAATCGCGGTGGAAATGGGGCTGCTGACGCCCCCCTTGGGGATCGCGGTCTATGTGGTGCGATCCACGATTACGGACGCATCGATTACCCTGAACCAGATATTCAAGGGTGCGTTTCCCTATGTGCTCATCATGCTGGCGGTGACAATCCTCCTGATCGCCTTCCCGCAATTGTCGCTGGTGCTATTGAACTAGCTTCTGTTGAGGCAGAACACGAAATTGTGAAGGTTACGCAAGGAGTGTTCCGGCGGATCGCGTGAACACGTCCCCGATCTCGCCTTGTAATTGCGCGGGAATACCCGGATTGTTGATCGCAGGATGAGAATTCGAATCAACACGCGAACGTCATGACCATGGACACGTCCCAAAACCGGACTGACAATGACGATGTGCTCGAAAGAGACACAAGCAGTCTGACGCTGGACGACTATGTGACGTTCAAGTTCGCGGTTCTTTCACAGATGTTCGGGCGCGATGCTGCACGCATCTTTTCGGCCAAATGGGGCCTGTCCCTGCCCCAGTACCGGATCATGACCGTTCTGGGAAAACTGCCGGGCATGTCGCTTCGGGAACTGACCGATCAGACCCAGATGGACAAGGGGCAGTTGAGCCGGGTCGTGGCACAGATGGAAAGTGACGGGCTGATCGCTCGGGAATCCGACAGCAACGACGGTCGCCGCCTGATTC
>JAURLR010000153.1 GCA_030831135.1 Alphaproteobacteria bacterium | reverse complement strand
GGTGTCCCTGAACGATCATAATACGCTGTGGCACAACCGTTCTCCTGATCGGGAAGTATGATCAGGAGGAGACTAGCCCAATTCCGATACGCCGGAATTGATCAGGATCAGTTGGATCAGCCTTCCGCGACTTCATTCACGAGCACACCGACATTCTCGATGTGGATTTCGCAGACATCACCGGGCTGCATGAAGATCTGCGGCTCGCGGGATTGGCCGACACCCGCGGGGGTGCCCGAGGCGATCACGTCGCCGGGCTGCAGCTCCAGCATATTTGATACGTAGGAAATACACGTCACCACATCGAAGATCATGTCCTTCGTGTTGGCGCTTTGGAGCGTCTCGCCATTGAGAACCGTCGAGATATCGAGGACCTGCGGATCGGGGATTTCATCTGCTGTCACCATCCAGGGTCCGAAACCGCAGGTCTTGGCAAAGTTCTTGCCGGGTACGACCTGGGCGGTGTGGTACTGCCAATCCCGCGCGCTGCCTTCATTGATGCAGGAATAGCCCGCGACATGTGACAGCGCGTCTTCCTTGGTGATGTAGCGCCCGGGCTTGCCGATTATGACGGCCAGCTCGCATTCATAGTCGAGCTTGTGCACCACGGGAGACTTCATCAGGTGCTGCCGGTGACCGACCATCGTGTCGGGATAACGCCCGAAGATCATCGGATGCTCGGATTTGGAGCGGGGCAGGCCGGCATCGATGGCTTCCTGCAAATGGTCCATGTAGTTGACACCCACGCACCAGATATGGGCCGGATCGGGGATCACGGGCAGGAAGGTAACCGCATCCAGCGCGTGATCGGCAGGCTTGTCGGCATGGGCAGCCATGGCGTCGATCTTGCCTTCGGCAATCAGGGTGCGCAGCGAAGCAACGCCGGCATGCTTGGTCAGATCGACAACGCCGCTGGCATTGACGAGGCCGACATGGGCGCCGTTTCCGGCATCAAAGGTTATCAGTTTCATCTTTGGTTTCCTGTTCAGGCGTCCAGAGTTTCGCGGGCTTTTGCGATGACACGTTCGGTGGTGACCCGATACTCGTTCTCCATGGGTTCGGCATAGGGAACGGGCATCCGCGGAGCACCGATGCGCCGGGCATGAGTTTTCAGATCACCGGCGCAGTTTTCGGTGACATCGGCCATGATCTCGGCTGCAAAACCGCCGACCTGTACCGCCTCCTGCGCGACCAGCAGCCGTCCGGTCTTTTTGATCGAGGCATAGACCGCGGCCTTGTCCCAGGGCCAGAGGGTGCGCAGGTCGATGACCTCGACCGAGGCCCCGTCCTTGGCCAGTGCTTCGGCGGCATCATTCGAAAGCTGGGCCATCTTCGACCAGGAAACGATGGTCAGGTCCGTGCCTTGGCGCAGGGTCTTGGCCACGCCGATCGGCACCAGGCCTTCGTCATCGGGCACATCGCCCTTGGAGACCCAGAGGTCCTTGTGTTCCATGTAGACGACGGGATCATCGGCCCGGATCGCGGATTTGAGCAGCCCGCGACCATCGGCGGGCGTGCCCGGCGCGACAACCACGAGACCAGGCGTGTGGACATACCAGGCCTCTGTGGACTGGGAGTGCTGAGCCGCACCGCCCTTGCGCATGCCGATAGCCTGACGCACGACGAGGGGAACCCGGGCCTGACCGCCAAACATGTAGCGGATCTTGGCCGCCTGATTGACCAGTTCATCGACCGCGCACATCCCGAAATCTGCCATCCGCAGATCGGCGACTGGACGTGTCCCGGCGACAGCGGCGCCGACGGCGGCCCCCATGATGGTGTTCTCGGAAATCGGCGTGTTCACGATGCGCTTGGGGCCGAATTCGTCGATCAGTCCGAGATACTGGTTGGCGCTGGTGCCGCCATGGGCGGTCGACAGGTCTTCACCCAGCGCCCAGACCAAGGGATCGCGGCGCATTTCCTCGGCCAGTCCTTCGCGGACGGCATCGGCAAAGGTCATCTCGGTCATGACGCACCTCCTTCTTTTGTCCAGGGTTCCGGCGGCCCGAAATCCTGAACATCGACATAGGCCAGTGCGGCATCGGGGAAGGGCGCGGCCTTGGCGGATTCCACGGCGGCATCAATCCGGGCATAGGCGGCACTGTGCGCGGTCCGCAATTCGGATTCGTCAAAACCATTCTCGGCCAGCCAGCCAGCACAGCGGCCCAGTGGCTCGTTCTCCCAGTTCTCGGACGTCTCGCCATCCCGGCGATAGAGCAGCTTGTCGCGTGAGATATGACCTTTCACACGATAGGTGCGGGCGTGCAGGAAGTGAGGGCCGCCGCCCGAACGCACACGTGCGATCAGGTCAGCAGCCAGTTCATCGACGGCAACAATGTCGTTGCCATCCACGTCGGAGGCCGGCATGCCGAATGCCTTGGCGCGTGCGACCGGGCCTTCTCCTGCCGTGACGCTGCGGGTCAATGTGGAGGAGGCGTATGTGTTGTTCTCGCAAACAAACAGGATCGGCAGTTCATAGACCATCGCCCAGTTGAGGGCTTCGTAGAACGGCCCGCGATTGGTCGTTCCGTCGCCGACAAAGACCGCGACGATATTGTCTTCACCTTTCAGGGTAATCGCCTGTGCTGCACCCACGCCCATGGTCAGGCCGTCGGCAAGAACGCCGTTCGCCCCCAGCATGCCGACCGAGAAGTCCGCGATATGCATGGAGCCGCCCTTGGCCCCGCTGGTGCCACCGACGCGGCCCATGAGTTCCTTCATCATCGCTTCGGGATTGGCCCCCTTGGCGATGGAATGCCCATGCCCGCGGTGATTGGACAGGATGTAGTCACTGGCGCGCAGGTTCTGGCACACGCCGGTGCCGACAGCTTCCTGTCCGATATACTGGTGGATCGATCCGTTGATGAAGCCGTCATCGAAGGCAATTTCGGCCTTCTCTTCAAACGCCCGGATCAGGCACATGGTCTGGTAAAGCTCGAAAATATGCGCGGGCTTGTTCTCGCGCGCTGTGGTCTGGTTCATCTTCGTCTCCTCAAGCGATCCGGTCGCCCTTCTTGATGGGGGCTGTCCGATTGTCGACACCTGGCAGCATCTTGCTGGCATCGCGGGTCACAACAATGTCGATGACATTGGGTTTGTCGCGGTTTTCCAGTGCCGTACGGAAGGCACCTGCCAGCTGGTCTGGATGTTCGACACGGATGCCACGGCAGCCGAGTGCCTCGGCAATGTTGGCGTAGTTCAGATCGGACAGATCCGCTGACTGGTAGCGGCCGCCAAACATCGCGTGCTGCAGCGCCTTGATGTAGCCCGAGGCGGCGTTGTTCACGACAAGCACCGTGACCGGCACTTTCAGGCGGGCGGCTGTTTCGAGATCACCCAGCGTCATGTTCAGGCCGCCATCGCCGGTGAGTGTGAAGACCGGCCGGTCGGGGGTCGCAAGCTGCGCACCGATGCCGCCCGACACGCCATAGCCGATAGAGGCCATGCCCCGGTCGGGGATGTAGCCGCGACCGGATTTCTTGGTGTCATAGATGAGCCCGGTCCAGTGGGCAGCAAAACCACCATCAGCGACGAGGATCGCATCCTCGGGAAGCACATTGTTCAGTTCATGGACCATTCGGGCCATGTTCACCGGAACCTCATCCGAGGTGAGCCGCTCTTCGACCTCGGCGCGCCATTTTGCCTTGCCGGCCCGGATTTCGGTGATGAAGTCGGTGCGTGAGGCAAGGCGTTTTTTGGCGCCCTCGGAAAGGGCTTCGCGCAGATCGGCAATGCCTTCGCGCGCATCGCCGCACAGTGCCACGTCGGTCCGGGCCCAGCGGCCGATTTCCTCGGCCATGATATCCAGATGGATGATCGGAATGCCCAGGCGCGGGATGGTGTAGCGTTTGGTTGCAATCTCGCCGAGTTTGCAGCCGACGACGAAGATGGCGTCCGCCGTTTCAAGCACGTCATTGGCCGTTCGCGAATAGCGCCCGAACAGACCGAGTGAGAGGTCATGCACACAGGCGATGGAGCCTTTGCCTGAAAGCGTATGCCCGACCGGGATGGACTGTTCTTCAGCGAAAGCCGTCAGCTCATCCTGCGCGCCGGAGATGTGAATGCCGCCACCGGCAAGGATGACGGGGCGTTTGGCGTCGGCGAGCAGGCGCACGGCGCGCTCCAGGTCGTCGCGTGCCGGGCGGGATCGCCGGGATGGCGCGTGGGTGGTCGTGGGATCGGCAAACAGGTCGTCGGCGCTGAATTCAAACACGCCATGGCAGATATCTTCGGGTACATCGAGCAGCACGGGGCCGGGGCGTCCGGAGGTTGCGATGGTGTAGGCGTAGCGGATGTGTTCGGGAATGCGTGTGCCGACCTCGACACGGATCACTTCCTTGACCGCCGGACGCAGCATCTCCACCTGCCGGGTTTCCTGGGTCATGTTCTTCCAGGCATGTTCCCGGTTGGTGTCGCCAATCATGGCGATCAGGGGGATTCCCGCATTCAGGGATTCGGTGAGGGAGGTCAGCAGGTTTGTTGCGCCGGGCCCGAGCGTTGCATCGCAGACACCCGGTCGCCCTGTCACACGCGCCCAGGCATCGGCCATGAAGGCACCGCTGCGCTCGTCATTGATCAGGGTGTGCTGCATGCCCAGTTCCCGGACCGCGTCATAGAACGGCAGCAACTGGAACCCGGCCATGCCGAACATGGGGCCCACATCATGCAGCTTGAACATTTCGGCAATGGCTTCGCCACCGCTCATTTCAATCTTGACGTTACCGCCGTCGGCAGCTGTTTCAACCATTCGAATTCCCCCAGATTGCAATGTCTGACGATTGCTATTTATTGATTGCCGATAGCTTAAGTCAGCGCGCACGCGACTGCCAGAGGCCACGGGAAAAACCCCTTGGGGAGCCAGCGCGTGAGAGTGTCAAAGCGCAGGAATATCTCCTATGCTTGCACGAATTGATCTAGCGCAAATCGTTTGCCGCAAAGCTCATTATTTCTAGACCGATCACCACGAAAACGGAGACGCCTCTAATGGAACTCGGATTTTTTACGATGCCGTTGCATCCGGCCGACCGGCCGATCAGCGAAACCCTCCGCGAAGACCGCGAGGCCTTCATTCTGGCCGACAAGCTGGGTTTTTCGGAAGCTTATATGGGTGAGCATGTCACGGACCGGTTTGAACCGGTGCCGAACTCGCTGATGTTCATTGCCTGGGTTGCCGAAGCGACCAAGAACATCACGCTGGCGACGGGGACCGCAAACCTTGGCCATCATCATCCTGCTGCACTTGCCGGTGAAGCGGCCATGGTCGATCACATGCTCAAGGGGCGTTTCATGCTCGGCATCAGCCCGGGCAACCTCCAATCCGATTCCGAGGTCTTCGGGACGCTCGATATCGACCGCAACGAGAAGTTCGAGGAAGCGATCAATCACATCATCGCGCTTTGGACCGAGGAGCCACCCTACAACCTTGAAGGCAAGTACTGGAACATCTCGACGGCGAAGACGCATCAGGCTGATCTCGGTCAGGGGTATATCCTCAAGCCGTACCAGCGCGATCCGCATCCCGCGATCTTCGGCACCGTTGTCGCGCCCTATTCCAAGGGCGTGATCGAACTGGGCAAGCGCGGCTGGATTCCGGTTTCGGCGAACTTCCTGCAGTCCAAATGGGTGGCGACCCACTGGCCCAACTACGCGCAAGGCTGCGAGGCCGTTGGAACGAAAGCCGATCCCTCGCTCTGGCGTGTTGCCCGTTCGATCTTCGTCGCCGACGATGACAAGGTGGCGCAGGAATATGGCACGGGTGCGAAATCGCCTTACCGTTTCTACTTCCAGCAGCTGGGTGAAAAGCTGAAACGCTCGGGCAAGCTGGGTCTGTTCAAGACAGACCGGGATCAGCCCGAGGAAGAGGTCACCGTCGATTTCATGGTCGACACGCTGGTGATGGCAGGTTCGGTCAACAAGATCGTTGATGACCTTCTCGCCTTCCGGGAAGAGGTCGGTGAGTTTGGCACGCTTGTCTATGCTGGCCATGACTGGGTTGATCCTGAACTCGGCAAGCGCTCGATGGAATTGATGGCCACCGAGGTCATGCCCCGGGTCAACAAGGCCTTGGGCGAATCCTCCAGGATCGAAGTCGCGGCTGAATAGGGCGCCTGACTCAGGTTCACCTCTGCGCTTTACCGCAGGCGTTCGGGCGCGCGATACTCGCGGCCTGCGCCTGCGGCGGCGCGTTCAGGGGGAGGACCGCGTGAACAACAACAGCTTGGCCAATGCGCCGGCACGTGTTGCGGTGATGTACCGCAAGATGCTGGTGATCCGCGCTTTCGAGGAAGCTGCGGGCGAGAATTTTTTTGCGGGCAATGTCCGTGGTTCTGTTCACCAATATATCGGTGAAGAATCGATCGCTGTCGGGATCTGCGAAAATCTGCGTGATGACGACTACCTGATGAGCAACCACCGCGGGCATGGACACTCCATCGCCAAGGGGGCGCATCCGCGCGCCATGATGCTGGAACTCTTTGGCAAGGAAGGTGGCACCAGCAACGGCAAAGGGGGGTCCATGCATATCGCGGACTTCTCCGTCGGGATGCTGGGTGCGAACGGGGTCATCGCGGATGGCTGCACCATGTCCGTTGGCGCGGCGCAGGCGATCAAGCTGCTCAAGCAGGATCGGATCATCGTCAACTTCATCGGAGATGGCGGTATCAACCGTGGTCCCTTCATGGAGGCCCTCAACTGGGCCAAGGTCTATGAGCTTCCGGTCCTGTTCGTGTGCGAAAACAATCAGATCGCTGCGACCACCACGACCCGTCTGGTCACAGCCGGTGAGGGCATCGCCAAGCGCGCGGAAAGCTTCGACATTCCGGCCATCACGATTGATGGAAATGATCTTTTCGAAGTTGATGGCACGGCCGCCCGAGTGGTTTCGGAAATCCGCAACGGATCAGGGCCGCAGCTGATTCAGGCAATGACCTATCGCCTGCGCGGGCATTTTGCCCATGACGATGCCGGGTATCGGCCCGCGGGTGAAGCCGAGGAAGCTCTCAAACACGAACCCATTGGCCGCACGGCGGCATGGCTGCTCGAAAACGGCCTGAGCCAGAACGAGCTGGACCGGATGCAGGATGAGGTCTTTGCCGAGATCGCGGGCTATGTCGAAGACGCCAAGAATGCGCCCTGGCCCCATCCGTCCCTGGCGTTCACCGATGTGCAGGATGTAGGCGCACCGACTGTTCCGGAGGACTCCCGATGAGAGAGATGACCTATGCGCAAGCAGCCCGGCTTGGCCTGCAGGAGGAAATGCGCCGGGACCCGACCGTTTGGGCACTGGGCGAAGATCTCGGCTATGAAGGCGGCATGGCGGGTCAGTACAGAGACCTGCAGGCTGAATTCGGGGCGGACCGCATTGTCGATACGCCGATAT
>JAURLR010000152.1 GCA_030831135.1 Alphaproteobacteria bacterium | reverse complement strand
TGATCGAACAGGTGATGGATGAAGTGCGCGGCAAGCTCGGTGCCGACGCCATCACGAAAGGGCGCGGGCTCAATCCCGGCACCCGTCAGGTCGAGCCCTGATCTTCGGCGTTCAGCCGCATTTCGGGCGTTCGAATTCCTCGATATTGACCAGCGCGGCGATCAGCGAGAACGCGCCGTAATCGAATTCGAATTTCCGCACGACGCCGTTGTTCTGCAGGATCTGGGTCATCTCGAATTCCGGCTCTTCATTCCCTGATGTGGCCGCCCGGCCATTGAACATGGCCAGCCGGACCGGCCACCAGGGATAATCGCTCAGCGTCCCGAAGCTGTTCTCTGACCCGTCCGCACCATCCCGGGGCTTTCCGAGGATCAGGGCGTTCGATGCCATTGGCGAGATATCAGGCTGGGAGCCGTCAAAATAGTAATTGAACGCCCGAGGGGCCCCGCGCTCGGCGGCTTCGAGTATCGTGATCGTGTGCTCGAACGGAAAGACTGTGTCTGACGGAAATTCGACGATCGTGCCGCGCGGCACGTCGTAGGTGGCCACGCCGGCCTGACCGGGGCCGGGGCGTTTGGCTTTCCCCTGCACGGCTTCCACGGTTTCGCCGCCGATCTTGGTCTCGGAATCGAAGGTGTATTCGGTCCCGTCCAGACGCTCGAAACTGGTCATTCTGACTTCGGATTCAATCGGCTCGCCTTCACCAGGCGCCATGCTCACCCGCAGCCGCTGGGTGGTTGTCCAGCCATCGCATGCTGCACGCCACTCCGCGACCATCCGGCCGCGCGCATCGACGATGGTCGAGCCCGGATCAACCCGGCCGATGCTGATTTCGTAAAAAGCGCGGTGCGAGGCATGGGTGATCCCTGACTGCGCAAGGCTGGGGGCAACCGGAGTTGCGAGCGAAATCACAACTGCGGAACCGAGTAGGGACAGGTTTCGGGAAATGTTCATGGGATCATACTAACCCGGCAAACCGGGCAAATTCATGGCGAAACATCAATTTACTTCGGCCACCTGAACAAGCGCGGGGCTGGCCGGCTCCGGCAGGCGCCAGGCATCATCAAATCCGGCCTGATGCACGTCTTCGAGCGATGCAGCCACAACGACACGGTGCCAGGTCTTCCCCATGGCCTGCACAGTCCGGACTTCGGCATTCAACGCCGCATGACGCTCACGCAACCCAGCGGCGTTGTCGGGGTTGGCAAAGCTCCCGATCACCATAAACGGTACCTCCTGATCGACCGGAGGTGTTTTGGCGGCTACCGCACGGGGCGCCTGTCCGCGCAGTGCGACGGGCTGGAACGCGGCAATGGTGTTCGCCTGTTCGACTTCGATTGTCCCCGGGCCGAAGCCAGCGGCGATCTGCGCGATCTCGGGCGGAACGAACAGCGGATCGGAGGGGCCATTCGCGTTCACAGCCGAGGCCGTCAGCGTCAGGCTGTGGTCGCCATCGACCTCGTATTCTTCACAGAACTCGCGCCCCTGTACGATCCGGAACAGCGCGCAATCCTGCGCTGCCACCTCGGAAATCGCATGGTCGGTCACGCTTTTCCCCGAGACCAGATAACTGACGCCATCCAGCGCCCAGGATGCCGCGGTCAGGGCCGGCGGCAACCCGCATCCGCCCAGAAGAAGTGGTAACCCGATCAGTGCCAGGGATTTTTGCATGCATAAGTCTCCCGCTCGCCAGATTTCGACAATGGACGGGTGCGACTCGATTTGGGAAGAAAAAAATGAAGATAAGCTCGTAAAACATTAGATTCATTGATTCATTAGAAAAATATCTGATAAAACGAGCTCACTTCAAACCGATTTCATGAATGATTTCAGTTGGTTATGGACAACGGAAAAGAGTCAAGAACGGCATATTTTTTCTATCGTTTTCAGATACTTACAGGGTACGCCCATAAAGGCGCTAACCCTCGCGCCGCTCAAGCAGCGCCCGCATTTCCCGAAGCTCATCGCGCAAGGCTGAAATCTCGCGGGCCGTGGGATCACTCGGTTGTGGCTCCAGCGCCTCCAGCGCAGCGGCGCGTGCATCTTCTTCCTCGTGCAGGGTCTGCATCGAATCCACGATGATCGCTATGAACAGGTTCAGGACGGCGAAGCTGGAAATGATCACGAAGGGCACGAAGAACGCCCAGGCATAGGGGTGAACTTCCATGACCGGCCGCACGATCCCCATCGACCAGCTTTCCAGCGTCATGATCTGGAACAGGGAATACATGGACTCCCCGATGGTCCCGAACCATTGCGGGAAGTTTGCCGCATAAAGCTTGGTGCCCATGACCGCAAAGACATAGAAGATCAGCAGCAGAAGCGCGGCCACCGCGCCGATCCCGGGCAGGGAGCGCAACAGGGCTTCCACGACCCGGCGCAGACGCGGCACACCAGAGATCAGACGCAGCGCGCGCAGCACGCGCAAGGCGCGCAGGACCGAGAACTGACCGCTTGCCGGGACCAGCGCGATAGCGACAACGAAGAAATCGAAAAGGCCCCAAGGGCCGCGGAAGAACCGCAGGCCATGGGCGTAGATCCGCAGCACGAGTTCCGCGACAAAAACGACGAGGATCGCCCGGTCGAGGAAGTACAGCGCATCCCCTGCAAAACTCATGACCGTGCTCGATGTCTCCAGCCCCAGCGCAATCGCATTGATGAAAATCAGCACGAGGACGGGATAGCGAAACCGCGCGCTTTCAACGAAATTGCGCAGCCGCGCGCGATGATCACTCGGGTTCAGGGTAAGGGACTGGGGCATGGGAAAAACTCTCCGGACAGCCGCCTATATGGGGATTGTGCGGCTGTCCGGCAAGTTGTTGGGAACGCGTATCAGGCGATATCGAGCACGACGTTGCCGATATGGCGCCCGGCTTCCACCATCTGGTGGGCGGCGACAATCTCATCAAGCGGAAACCGCTTGGCGATGGTCGTCTTCAGGGTGCCGTCCGCGAGCATCTTGTTCAGTGCCGCCACGCCCTCATCGCGCTGTTCGTCGCTGATCGAGTAAACGATGAACCATTTCAGCGATGCCCATTTGACGATGAAGTCCTGAGCGGGAACGCTGGCGGTCAGATCATTGGTGCCGTAAACAATCACCGTGCCGTGCGGCGCCAGAATTTGCCCGTAAAGCGGCGCATTGGCCGAGATATTCAGCTCGACGATCCGGTCAACCCCCTTGCCGTCCGTCATGGCCAGAATGCGCGCAGGCACATCCTCGGTACGATAATTCACGACCTCGTCTGCGCCCGCTGCACGTGTGTATTCGGCTTTCTCATCCGAGCTGACCGTGGTGATGACCCGCGCGCCATTGGCCTTGGCCACCTGGATCGCGTGGTGCCCCACCGCACCAGCACCGCCCTGGACAAGGATCGTCTGACCGTCGACGGGACCATCGAACATCACGGCCCGATGGGCGGTCAGGAACGGAATCCCGAAACACGCCGCTTCAGCCATATCGACGCCGTCGGGCAGATCGATCACGTATTTGGAGCCGGTGCAGATATATTCTGCTGCCGTGCCGAAGGGCCGCATCCACTGGCCGTTCATCAGCCAGACGCGCTTGCCGACCCGGCTGGCATCCACCCCATCACCCACAGCATCGATCACCCCCGCGCCATCGCTCTGGGGAATGATCAGCGGGAACGGAATACTGCCGCCACGGCCACGCAGGCGCGCCTTCCAGTCAGAAGGGTTCACACCGGAGGTCTGGAGCTTCACCCGCACTTCCCCGGGTCCCGGCTCAGGTGTCGGCTGCTCGCCGAACGTCAGAACCTCATCGGCCGGGCCGAGTTTGCTATAAAAAGCTGCGCGCATCTTGGAATCCCCCATCAATCCTGTTGTGTTGCGCGAGATATAGGGCAGCCATGCGCGGAAGGCCACTGTCTCGGCGGTGGGAATGTTCCATGCTGGGCTTTCCGTAGAAACTTCCAGAGGCGACACATGAACCAGACAGCAGGGTCTGATCAGGCAGCCGACGCACCGCGTCACGCGTCTGCGTCCCGCCGCCGATCCTGGACAGACCTCGCCGTGTTGTCACAGGGCTTCCGGCCGTTTTTCCTGCTGGCGGGCATTTGGGCCATCTTGGCCCTGATTTTCTGGATCCACGCCTTTGTCGGGATGATTGAACTTCCCACGCGGTTTGATGCCCTGACCTGGCACAGCCACGAAATGCTGTTTGGATATGCCGCCGCCGTGCTCGCCGGGTTTTTGCTCACCGCCATTCCAAACTGGACCGGGCGCTTGCCATTGCAGGGCGGGCCATTGGCAGCCCTCGTGCTGTTCTGGATCATCGGTCGGCTTGCGGTCGGATTTTCCGCGGCCCTGCCCCCGCTGCCGGTCGCTCTTCTCGATCTTTCCTTCCTGACGGTCCTGCTCCTTTTCGTGTTGCGGGAAATCATCGCCGGCAAGAACTGGCGCAACCTGCCCTTGCCCGCTGTACTGGCCGTGCTGATTCTGGCCAACGCCCTTGTCCATGCCGGACAGGCAGGATGGATCGCCGATGCCGATATCTACGGCATTCGGCTGGCGCTGGCCGTGTTTGCCGTGATGATCACCCTGATCGGGGGGCGTGTCGTGCCGAGCTTCACCCGCAACTGGCTGGCAAAGGCGAAAATCACGACCCTCCCCGCGCCCTTCGGACGGTTCGACAAACTCACACTTCTTGTTGGGGTCATCGCCCTGCTCGGCTGGACGCTGGCCCCGGAGTCTCATCTGGTTGGATATCTCTGCCTGCTCGCCGCTGCGATCCATGCCCTTCGCCTCGTGCGCTGGCAGGGTCACCGCACCTGGCGGGAGCCGCTCTTGCTGGTCCTGCATGTGGGCTATGGCTGGATTCCCGTCTCGCTGGCACTGCTGGGCGCGACGGCTCTGGCCCCGGCATATCTTCCCGCCAGTGTCGGCATCCATGCGCTGACCGCAGGCGCAATCGCGACCATGACGCTGGCCGTGATGACCCGCGCCATCCGGGGTCACACAGGCCGGGAACTCACCTCGGACCTGTTCAACACGCTGGTCTTCGTGGTCATCACCTTCGCCGCGCTGACACGTCTGGTCGCGCCTTATCTGGCCGACCACTACATGACCGCCCTGATGGTCTCTGCCACGCTGTAGGAAATGGCCTTCATTGGCTTTGTGGTGCTTAACATGCGGGCGCTGGTGACGCGGCGCTAGCC
>JAURLR010000151.1 GCA_030831135.1 Alphaproteobacteria bacterium | reverse complement strand
CGCTGGGGTCGTGCACCATGAAGCACAATCCGCGTCTCAACGAGAAAATGGCGCGGCTTTCCGGCTTTGCCAGTGCCCATCCGATGCAACCCGAGGCGACCGTGCAGGGGGCCTTCGAACTGATTGACGGTGTGGCCCACTGGCTCAAGGAGCTCACGGGCATGCCCGCAGTTGCCATGTCACCGGCTGCCGGTGCCCATGGTGAGCTGTGTGGCGTCATGGCCATTCGTGCCGCACTGGACGACCGCGAGGGCGGGCCGACAACACGCCGTCGCATCCTGGTGCCGGATTCGGCCCATGGTACCAATCCGGCGACCGCTGCCGTGTGCGGCTTCAGCGTGGATGCGATTCCGTCCGACAGTCGCGGGCGTGTCGATGTGAAGGCTTTTGCCGACAAGCTCGACGATGATGTTGCTGGCATCATGATCACCAACCCGAACACCTGCGGGTTGTTCGAGCCCGACATGATCGAGATCGCGCGCCTGATTCATGATGCAGGTGGATACTTCTACTGTGACGGTGCCAACTTCAACGCGATTGTGGGGCGGGTGCGTCCGGGAGATCTCGGGATCGACTGCATGCATATCAACCTGCACAAGACCTTCTCGACCCCCCATGGCGGTGGCGGGCCGGGTGCCGGGCCGGTTGTGCTGTCGGACGCCTTGGCGCCCTTTGCACCCGTGCCATGGGTCGTGCACGGTGTGGATGGGTATTCACTGGTCGAACACGCTGACGATGCGGGCGATGCCAAGCCGTTTGGTCGCCTGAAAGGCTTCCATGGCCAGATGGGCATGTTCACGCGGGCCTATGCCTATATGCTCAGTCATGGCCGTGACGGTCTGCGTCAGGTGGCCAATGATGCGGTGCTGAACGCCAATTACGTGATGAGCCGCCTGTCGGACGTCATGACCCCCGCCTTCGAGGGACCGTGTATGCACGAATGTCTCTTCGATGACCGTTTCCTGAAGGGTACCGGTGTCAGCACGCTGGATTTTGCCAAGGCGATGCTTGATGAGGGTTATCATCCAATGACCATGTATTTCCCGCTGGTGGTGCATGGGGCGATGCTGATCGAGCCGACGGAAACCGAATCCAAGCGCAGTCTGGATGATTTTGTAGCCG
Organism: Alphaproteobacteria bacterium; assembly: GCA_030831135.1. Taxonomy (GTDB): domain Bacteria; phylum Pseudomonadota; class Alphaproteobacteria; order UBA6615; family UBA6615; genus JABJAG01. The sequence continues at coordinate 2,314 of JAURLR010000151.1, read as the reverse complement.
TCATGCGGGCGCTCGTGGAGCGGGCGAAGAGCGGTGATCAGGACGCTTTTGCGACTGCGCCGACCATGACGCCGCGCCGGCGTCTCGATGAGACAGCGGCGGCCCGGCAACCGATCCTGCGCTGGATGTCCGAGGTCGCGACCGCCGAGGCTGCGGAGTAGGCGTTCGACTTCTACGAGGAGGTCTGCAGATAAAGAAAAGGCCCCGCTCAGCGGGGCCTTTTTGAACTGTTCTGCCTGTCAGACTAGTTGAGCTTGGACGGGATTTCCGAGATCGCCTCGTTGATCAGTTCGTCGCCCTTCTGGCTCTGGACAATGTCGGTCAGTAGACGCCGGGTCGCATCAATCGCCAAATCGGCGGCCAGTGCCCGGACTTCGGCGACCGCGCGAATTTCGGCGGCGGCAATCATATCGAGTGCCTGCTGTTCCCGGCGCTCCAGTGTTGCTTCTGTCCGCTCCAGAGTGGTCTGCTGCATCCGCTCGGCTTCTGCGCGGGCTTCGGCGACAATGGCCTCCGCCTCTGCGAGCGTGTCACGTTGCTTGCGCTGGTATTCGGCCAGTGTGTGCTGGGCTTCCTCGCGCAGACGCTGCGCTTCATCTAGTTCGGACTTGATCGCCACAGCCTTGGAATCGAGCGCTGTACTGATGAACCGCCAGGCCGGACGAGAGACAGCCACGACGAAGACCAGGAAGCCGATGGCAACCCAGAAATCCGCCGTTGAGTAGAACGGTCCGTAAGCCGGTGATTCAGCGTCGTCGACCTTTTCGATCAGCGTCTCTGCCGCCAGAACGGGAGCACTCGTCGCGAACAGGATAGTGAGCCCGTAGAGTGAGGTCATCAGTCGGCGTGCCATCATCTGCGTTCCCCAACTGCGGCCTGAACCGCAGCCTGTACCAAATCAGGTGCCGGGCTTTCGCCGACGAGCCGTTCCACGGCTTGCCGGGAGATGTCGTTTGCAATCTCCGACACATTGGACACTGCGGCCGCGCGCGCGGCGTCGATCCGCTCGCGTGCTGCCGCTGCATCCGCAGACAGGCGATCAGCTATCTCGGCATTGCGCCGATCTGCCTCCGCCTGAGCTTCCTCAGCTGCCTTGTGCAACCGCTCCTGGGCTTTGGCCCGGGCCTCAGCCAGTTCAGCCTCGTAGGCTTCCATGACCTCCTGCGCTTCATGCGACAGCTCTTCGGCTCGGAGAATGTCGTTCTCGATCCGTTGCTGCCGGTTCCCCAGCGTCGCCGAAATGCGGGGCAGGACGACGCGCCAGAGAAGGAGGTACAGCGGAATGAACGTCACCACCAACCAGAAGATCTGGGAGGCAAAGGTATCGATCTGATCTAGCTGAGGCATAGATTTACACTCTGCGGCTGATTTGAATGGTCGCCGATCAAGTGAAGATAATGATCAGCGCCACGACCAGAGCGAAAAGTGCGATGGCTTCCACCAGCGCGAAGCCCAGCATGGTCATGGTGAAGACCTCGCCGCGGGCGGCGGGGTTGCGACCAACGGCTGTAATGAAGGATGCGAAAATCCATCCAATGCCGATACCTGGGCCAATCACGCCGATAACAGCGAGACCGGCACCAATCATCTTTGCAGCTTCGAGTTCCATATCGTTTCGTCTCCGTTTGAGAAGTTCGGTGTTGACGTTAGTCGGTTGAGACCCGGATCAGTGCAGATCCAGGGCGTCCTTGATGTACAGGCAGGTCAGGATCGTGAAGACATAGGCCTGCAGGAATGCGATGAGAATTTCGAGTCCGGTTATCGCGACGACGACGACCAGCGGAATGATGCCGAGAAGGCCCATTGCGACCACGAAACCCGCAATCACCTTGAGGAGCATGTGGCCGGCGAGCATGTTCGCGAACAGTCGGACCGACAGGCTGATCGGGCGGGACAGATAGGAGATCACCTCGATCGGGATCAGCAGGGGCCACATCCAGACGGGGGCTCCCGGCGGCACAAAGAACGAAAAGAAGTGAAAACCGTGGCGGACGAATCCGAGGATTGTCACGCCGACAAACACGGTCAGCGCCAGCACGAAGGTCACGACGATGTGGCTTGTGAAGGTGAAGCTGTAGGGCACCATGCCGAGCATGTTGCCGATCAGAATGAACAGGAACAGCGTGAAAATGATGGGAAAATAGCGTCGCCCTTCGGCGCCGATGGTCTCGCGTATGATTCCGGCGATGAATTCGTAAAGCAGTTCGGCCACCGACTGGAAGCGGCCGGGAATGATCGCGCCACGACTGGCTGCCATTGCCACCACGCCACCACCAAGGACGAGGGCGATCACCATCATCAGCGAGGAATTGGT
>JAURLR010000150.1 GCA_030831135.1 Alphaproteobacteria bacterium | reverse complement strand
CAGGGGTTGCCGGGAAAATTGCCACAGCGGGGATGCCCAGCGCCTTGGCTTCGCCGACGGCCGCCGGAAGGCGGTCGGGTGAATACCTGACCACGCCGGGCATCGTCGGCACTGCTTCTGTATGGTCCTTGCCCTCACAGACGAAAATTGGCCAGATCAGATCATCCGGGGTGAGGGTGTTTTCGCGCACCATACGGCGCGACCAGTCCCAGCGCCGGTTTCGGCGCATTCGGGTCTGCGGGAAAACACCCACAGGTGTTGAAGGGCCGCGCGTCATGGAAACTCCCGGGTTCGATCAAAAGCGGCGCACCATAGCCGCATCGGTGAGGGTGGGCCAAGACCGCGAATTCTTCCGTCGTGCGAATTTGCGACGTATAGTTCGCGCCTGATTGCGTTCCAATGAAAACGAGGGCTTTACGACAACAACACGGACAAGGGAGAGCGAGATGGCGAAGCCAAAAGTAATCGTGCAGATGTACCCGGTGCTGCCGGCCGAAAACGAAGCGGACCGGGCGGCAAAACGGCCGATTGGCCGGGATCGCGACCTCTACAATCGGGTCCTGCATGATTCGATCGATATCGTGAAAGCCGCCGATCAGATGGGGGCCTAGGCGGTCAGTACCATCGAGCATCATCTCCACTCTGAAGGTTACGAACTCGCCCCCAATCCCGGCGTGGTGAACGCCATGTGGTCCCAGCATGTGAAGAATGCCCGGGTCGGTGCGATCGGCTATGTTGCGGCAACCCGAGACCCGATCCGGATGGCCGAAGAGATGGCCGTCCTCGATCACATGACAAACGGCAAGTATTTCGCGGGTTTTGCACGAGGCTATCAGGCCCGCTGGGCGCATATTCTGGGTCAGTATGTGGATGCGCAGGCCACGTCATCGGATGGCGGGGAAGTCGACGAACGCAACCGCGAATTGTTCGAAGAACGCGTGCTGCAGGTTGTCGAGTGCTGGCGCGAGGAGACCGTCGCCTTCGACGGGAAGTATTACAAGGCGCCTTATCCTTATGACACCGGCGTTGCAAATTTTCCCGCAGCCGGTGTGGCCCAACGTATGGGCGCGCCCGGGGAGATCGACGCCGATGGCTCAACGGTGCGCCGGGTATCGGTCGTGCCGAAACCCTATCAGGACCCGCACCCGCCGGTTTTCGTGGCGGTCAGTTCCAGCCCGGAGTCGATCCGTTTCTGTGCGCGAAACGGGTTTTCGCCGGTCTATTTCACGCCCACCGATCATCTGGTGGAACTGGCGAATGTCTATGTCGATGAGGGCCGCAAGCATGGCCGGGATCTGGCGTTCGGCGCGAACCAGACGATTGTGCGCTGGCCGCATTTCTCGCGGGACAAGGCGCATTTCCGTCAGCAACTCGCCGATTATGACGCTGAATTCTACAAGAACATCTATGGCTCGTTCTTCCCGTTCCTCGTCGAGGGTGCCGATACACAAGACGCGCTGATCGACCGGATGGTGGATACGGGGATATTCATTGGCGGCACGGTCGAGGACACGATTGCGGAGTGGAAGCAAACCTATGAGCGGATCCCGGCAGAATATATCTGCCTGATCTGGCATTACGCGATGTGCCCCAAAGAAACCGTGATCGAGGAGCTGGAAATCTTCATGGAGAAGGTGCTGCCCGAGCTCGAAATCCCTGACTATGACCAGGTGCAGGCCGCCGAGTAACGGCCCGCAATCCGCACTACGTGACCGGCAGGCCGTAACGCCTGCCGGTTTTTCGTTTCCTGTTTAAGCGCTCATTAACCTGCCGGTGTGAACATGATCGTCAGCAGTTGCGCGCGACACGCAGGAGACGCAGGCCATGAAACAGACCTATCTATCGACAATCGTGCTTCTCGAGCGGATGCATCGCCAATTCCTCGAGGTGATCAAATCCGAGCTCGAAGCCCATGACATCCGGGACATCAACAACGTTCAGTCGCTCATCCTTTACAATATCGGCGGGGATGAGCTGACCGTGGGCGAGTTGACCCTGCGTGGCTACTATCTCGGTTCCAACGTTTCCTACAACGTCAAGAAGATGACTGAACACGGTTATCTTCATCAGGAGCGATCATCCCATGATCGTCGTTCGGTGCGGGTCCGCCTCACCGAGAAGGGTCTGGAGTTGAGCCGCCTGATGGAAACCATGTTCGAGCGCCATGTGGAAACGATTGCCGACAATATCGACAAGGAAAAGCTCGACGACGCCAATGCCGCGTTGCGTGATGTAGAGCGATTCTGGCTGCAACAGCTCGGTTTCGGGACGCGTGTCGCCGAATTCTTCCGGGTCGAAACGGCCGCGTGAAAAGGTAAGTTTTCTCCTGCGGAATACAAAAAGGGCGGCCATGGGCCGCCCTTCGTCGTTTCAGGTGGTGTGTTGCGTCACACCACCAGATCATTGTCCAGAATCGCCTTGGCATCGTCACCATGGGTCGCGAGTGCCACTTTCAGCTTGTCGAGCGCCTTGGCCTCGATCTGGCGGATACGCTCCTTGCTGACCCCGAAGGTTTCGCCGATATCTGAAAGCGTATTCTTCTCTTCGCTGAGGAAACGCTGGACGATGATTTCTCGCTCGCGTTCGCTCAGGGTTTCCAGCGCATCCTCAACCCAGGCCGAACGGACCTTGCCATCATGATGGGATGCTGTGATGTCCTCAGGATTGGGGCCGTGATCGGGCAGGGCGTCCTGAAACTCGAAATCATCCTCGTCGCCATAGCTGGCGTTGAGCGAATTGTCCGGTCCGCCCAGATGGGCTTCCATCCGCATCACGTCCGAAACCTTGACCTGCAACTTGTCGGCGACCAGTTCGCGGTCGGCATCCGTCAACTCGCCATCAATGCCCGTGGCAATCTGGGCGCGTACCTTACGCAGGTTGAAGAACAACCGACGCTGCGCCGGGGTCGTCGCCACTCGTACAATCGAAGTGTTGCGCAGGATATGGTCCTGAATGGCGGCCATGATCCACCACGAGGCATAGGTCGAGAAGCGCGCGTTATGCGTGGTTTCAAAGCGCTGGGCGGCTTCCATCAGACCGATATTGCCTTCCTGCACCAGGTCACCGACCGGCAGACCATAGCCGCGGAACTTCCATGCCATTTTCAGGACATAGCGCGCATAGGCCTCGATCAGTTTGTGCAGGGCCTTCTCGTCATCCTCTTCACGCCAGCGGCGCGCGAGTTCAAACTCCTCCTCACGTTCGAGGATGGGAGCCTTCATGACCGCATTGGCGTAGCGGCGGTTGCCCTGTTCGATAGCTTGTGATGCGAAAGCAGCCATAATGTTGCATTCCTTTGACAAATCGCCGACAGGGGCTATATCGGAGCCAGGGTCGGCGTTTGCTTATGGTTTCGACTCGATACGAGTACAATATACGCACGGCTGGTCAGTTCAACAAGTCTATATCGACTCGATACTATCCAGATGATCCAATATCGACGACAAATCATGTGGATTATGCGCATTGCAGAAAAGGCCAAATGAGCACGCAAGCCTCTGATAACGCTGAGAAAGAGAGCCTTTCACGGCTGCTCGACCGCATCGGTCGGATGGCACGTGGTCTGCAATATTGTCATGGCTTGAACCCGGCTCAGTGGGACAGTTTGCGCTTTCTTGCGCAGGCGAATCGCTTCTCAAGGACGCCGGGTGCCTTGGCTGTATTCCTTGGAACGACCAAGGGAACAGCCAGCCAGACCCTCAATGCCCTCGAGAAAAAGGGTTATCTGACCCGCGTGACTGATCCCGAGGACAAACGTGTGCGGCACATTGAATTGACCGCGGACGGGAAGTTGCTTCTGGCCGAAGACCCGCTCAACTGTCTCGATCTGGCGATTGAACGCTTGCCGGCCGATGTCGTGGATACGATGGCGCAGGGGCTGAACGCGCTGTGTTCAAACATGCAGACGCGATGCGGCGGGCAGGACATGGGTATCTGCACATCCTGTGGCCATTTTCAGGGAGCCACGGAAGACGGCAACATGCGCTGCGGCTACAAGCAGGCAGACTTGTCATGTGAAGACGCACAACGCGTCTGCATCAACTTCGATCCGATGGTCCCGCGCGAGGGCTGATGCCCCGCGATCAGGCTCCCGTAAACGACTGAATACCGGTCTGGGCGCGCCCCAGGATCAGCGCATGGATGTCATGCGTGCCCTCGTAGGTGTTCACCGATTCCAGATTCATGACGTGCCGGATGACGTGGTACTCGTCGGAAATCCCGTTGCCACCATGCATGTCGCGGGCGACCCGGGCAATGTCGAGCGACTTGCCGGCGTTGTTGCGCTTGAGGAGCGAGATCATCTCGGGCGTTGATTTGTCGGCATCCATCAGGCGACCGAGTTGCAGACAGGCATGCAGGCCAAGCGTGATTTCGGTCTGCATGTCGGCGAGCTTTTTCTGGATCAGCTGATTGGCCGCCAGCGGGCGCCCGAACTGCTTGCGCTCCATGGTGTAGTCGCGTGCGGCATGCCAGCAGAATTCTGCAGCGCCCAGTGCACCCCAGGAAATTCCGTAGCGCGCCTTGTTCAGGCAGCCGAACGGGCCGCCCAGACCACGCGCATTGGGAAGCTGGTTCTCGGCAGGAACGAAGACATCGTCCATCGCGATTTCGCCCGTCGATGAGGCCCGGAGGGAGAATTTCCCCTCGATTTTCGGGGTCGAAATTCCCTCCATGCCGCGCTCCAGAATGAAGCCGCGAATGACGCCTTCGTCATCCTTGGCCCAGACCACGAACACATCGGCGATCGGGGCGTTGGAAATCCACATCTTCGCGCCGTTCAGCAGAAAGCCGCCATCCACGGATTTGGCCCGCGTCACCATGCTGCCGGGATCCGAACCGTGATCGGGCTCGGTCAGACCGAAGGCACCAACCCATTCGCCCGTCGCGAGCTTGGGCAGGTACTTCATGCGCTGGTCTTCCGAGCCATAGGCATAGATCGGCCACATCACGAGGGACGACTGGACGGACAATGCGGAACGATATCCGGAATCCACACGCTCGACTTCGCGGGCGATCAGGCCGTAGCAGACGTTGTTGACGCCAGCGCAGCCGTATTTTTCCGGCAGGGTTGAGCCCAGCAGACCAAGCTCGCCGAGCTCGTTCATGATTTCACGATGGAAGACCTCGTTGCGGTTGGCCTCCAGCACGCGCGGCATCAGCTTTTCCTGTGCATAGGACTGCGCCGTGTCGCGGACCATCCGCTCTTCTTCGGTGAGCGAATCTTCCAGCAGAAGCGGGTCTTCCCACTTGAACCGTGCCTTTTCTTTCGGCGATGTACCGCCTGAGGATTCTGAAGCGAGACTCATGTTGAAAACTCCGATTTTGCACAGATGCATGTCTAGCGACATGTCCTAATTCACCGAATTGGACATGGCAACTTGTTCACCAAATGAGACGGTGACGCGGGTGGTCAGTCCGGTGTGACCGTTTCGAACTTGCCCGGGGATGCGATCTCCAGAAGTTCGCAGTCGTCCGACATCCAGAGCGCGTTGTGCATGATTCCGTCCGGTTGATAGAAGCAGGATCCCTTGGTGACCTCGATCTCGCCTTCGCCGTCAAACCAGAACCGCGCGGAGCCCTGCAACACATAAATCATCTGGAAGTCGGTCAGATGGGCGTGGGTCCCGGTCTCATGGTCGGCAGACGGATCGGCGATCCGGATGATGTGGGCGTCGAATGCGCCGTTGGTGGCGTCCTTGATCCCGAGATCGCGATATTCGAAATCCGAACGCAGGCCTGGTGTCCATTCGGCAGCTTTGGCGTGGTTAACGTTAAATTTGTGTTTTGCTGTTGTCATGATGGCTGTCTCCCCGTTGGTCGGTTTGGCAATCATACGATGAATTTGAAAAACTGACCATGCCGGGGCCATCAACCCGAAGGGATGTCCAATGACGCCACGCCGTCATGCAGGCCACAGAAATACCGAGCACGGAGATGTCATCTTCGAGTTCTCCGCCATCGGCAATTCTGTAAAGGTCTGCGCTGTGGATTCCCGCAGCGGAACCGAGGTTTCTATTGTCGGGCCGGTGAATGCCGGCGAGGCCGCATTGCGCAAGAACGCGATGGCCAAGCTGCGCTATGTGCTG
>JAURLR010000149.1 GCA_030831135.1 Alphaproteobacteria bacterium | reverse complement strand
TGACAACGGCGATATAGGCTTTCAGGATCAAGGTGCCACCATCGGACGGGCTGATGAAGAACTGATGGGCGAGAAGCAGCCCGGCGGCCCCGGCAAAGGCTGTGCCGAGGGCAAAGCTGAGCATGGTGATCCGGGTCAGCCGGATGCCCAGCGCGCGCGCCATTTCCGGGTCTTGGGCGCAGGCCCGGAACTGACGCCCGAGCTGGGTGCGCTGCAGGACCAGCGCCAGCCCCGAAATCAGGACGAAGGCAATTGCGATGATCGCAAGGGATTGTCGGCTGATGCTGGCACCGAGAATGACAAAGCTGCCCAAGCCGATCAGGGCGGGTGCGGTCCGGGGCGCGGCCCCGAAAATAGCGTTCAGGCCATTGGCAATGATGATGCCGACCGCGATGGTCGTCACGAAGACCGTGACCGGCGGGCGATTGCGGATCGGCAGATAGGCCAGCGCACCGATCAGCAGGCCGAGGATCGCGGTTACCACAAGAACGCCGGGGAGCAGCAGCAGGCCGGGAATACCAATATCGGGCGGCAGCATGACCGCGAGTGCAACCGCAGCGAATCCGCCGGCCACGACGCCTTCACCATGGGCGAAATTCACGGCTGTTGTCGCGTTGAGGACGAGAACAAACCCGATGGCGACCAGCGCATAGGCCGAGCCCAGCGCCAGGGCGTTCAATGCGATTTGGGTCAGGATCATGGCGCTGTGCGCGTGTTCAGGCCGACACACTTTTCCGGGACGTCATGCCCGCGCAGGCGGGCATCCATAAACGCTGATGGCAAACCATCGAACCGCCCGTGTTCATGGGTTCCCGCCTTCGCGGGAACGACGCAGAGGCCTGTCACGAGCACCGCATCCATCTGTTCCCCGCTCACAGCACCCCGGTCAGATTTTCATATCGCTTGACGATCTGCGGTACGCGATCGGTACCATCGTAGCAGATGATGACTGCCGAATGGGCCATGTTGCCCTTGCCGTCGGACTTGTAGGTCATGGCCAGACCGGTATGCCGGGCCGTCTGCAGAAAATCACGTATGTCGTTGGCATTCTGTGCACCGGCGGCGACGGCCGCGAGGATCATCTTCACACCGTCATACTGGCCCAGTGCAAAGGCGTCGGGCTCTCGGTCGTAGGAACGCCGGTAAGCGTCGACGAAATTCCGGACGCCCAGCCAGTTTTCCGAAACCGGCGACGAACCGGATTCCGCGCATACCCCATCCAGCTCGGCGGGCTCGAGAAGGGCTGCTGTCTCGGGCTGGTGCATGGCCGACCCGGCGATGATCGGGATATCGAGGCCGAGCGCCTTTGCGTGCCGGATGACAAGCGCGGTGGGCCCGGCATGCAGGTGAAGCAGCAGCGCATCGGCACCGGACTCGCGGACTTTCAGGAGCACCGGCAGCATGTCCTTGACCGACACATCGAGGGCTTCCTGAAACACCGGCGGTGCGCCGATCCGGGTCAGATTGGCTTCCAGCTCGGCGCGCCCGCTTTGGCCATAAGCGGTGGTCTGGGAGAGGATCGCCGGGCGTTTGGCGCCACGTTCCTCTACGGCATAGCGCGCCTGAGCAGCTTTCACGACCGCATCGCCGGGAAAGAACCGGAACACATTCGGGCTGCCCATCTCGGTGATGCGCGCTGTGCCCGAAACGGTAATCAGCGGAATGCCGAATTCGTCGGCCAGCGGGATCAGGGCCAGCATCTGGGTGCCCAGCATGGGGGCGACAACGCTGATGACATCGGCGGCATCGACGGCGCGCTCGAAGGCGTTGATGGCGATTTCCGGGGCGGTCGCGGTGTCGGTCACACTGAAATCCACCCCGGACCCGGCCAGTGCGAGTTCCGCACCGTTCCGCTGGCTGGTGCCTTCGAGCGAGAGAAAGCCGGTGATCGGCACCAGAACGGGGACACGCAGGGGCTCAGCCTGTGCGGTCAGGGGCACGGCGATGAGGGCAGCCATCCCGGCGGCTAGGGCGAGGATGTGGCGCAGCATCTTCGGCATCAGGTGCGGCATCGGATACTCCCGATCAGCGACCCGGTGACATGTGGCGGTGGAGGATCTTGCGAAAAGACCACCGCAACAACTCCCTCCGCCGGCATGATCCGGATCAGGTTTGTGGGTGTCTTCTCAGCCCCGTCAGATACGGGGCACCCCAGCGTTACGGTGTCCATGACGATGATTTGTGCCGGGGGGAGAGTCAAGCTTCCGGCGATCAGTTCGCCTTCTCGCCCTTCAGGTAGCTCTTGCCGTCGAAGGCGGTGAAATACTCTCCGAGCAGGCGGTGGGCGATCTGGGTCGGATCGGGTTCGACCTTCAGGTTGCGTTCGGCCACATAGGTGGTGTGAAGCGCGTCATGGACCATCACATGGTACCAGGGCGCATCCTTGGGGGGCCGTGAACGGGCGACCTGTTCGTACCACTGATCGGTGCCGCTATAGACCGGATCTACATCGAAGATTGCGCCGCGATAGTCGAACATTTCGTGGCGGACGAGCTGGCCGATATGAAATTTTGCCGAGGGCATGGTCATGGTGTGTGCCTAGCCCGACGCCGGTGTGCGCTGGGCGTTCACGTCGGTATAGGCGTAGACGGCCTCGGCGGTGGCAACCAGATTGTCATCGGAATCATGGACCCTGGCCGAGGCAAAATAGATCCGCCGCCCGGCACGCACGACTTCGGCGGTGCAAATCACCGTTCCCGTCTTGGCGCGTCCCACGAAGTTCACGGTCAGCGAGACCGTGACGTTGCCCCGGCGTTTTTCGGGGTCGGGTTCGTAGACGCCGCAAAAGCCCGTTGCCGCATCGATCAGGGTCGCCGTCGTGCCGCCGTGCAGGCCGCCCTGACGGTTCTTGTGACGGTGGTCGAGATCGACGGAAATCTGGGCAAACCCTTCGCGCCAGTCGATCAGGCGGAAGCCGAGCTCGCCATTCAGGCCCTCGGTCAGGTTGCGTGCTTGGAAGTCGGACATCGGGGAACATACCTTCTGGTTCGGATCGCGTCAGATATGCCTGATCAGCGGGTCTTGAGCAATTCCCGCGCGCGTCCGGGAGCGTTAGAGTGTCGGTATACTGAAGGAGTGTAAACATTGACCAACCCCGGATTAGAGCCGCGCGATATGCGTCCCGCCATCGACGCCCTGGAAGGTTCACGCATCCGCCAGGTTGCCGAAAGCAATATCGGCCGCGACGACGTGATCGCGCTCTGGTTCGGGGAACCCGATCTGCCGACCCCCGATTACATCAAAAAGGCGGTCACAGACGCGCTGGCTGAGGACCATGTCTTCTATGCGCAGAATCGTGGCATTCCGCCGCTGCGCGAGACGATTGCGACCTATTCCTCCAACCTGATCGGCCGGTTGATTGATGTGGACCGGATCACGGTCAGTGCCTCGGGCATGGCGGCAATCATGCTGGTGTCGCAGGCGCTGGTGGATGCGGGGGACAATGTCCTGATCATCGGCCCGCTCTGGCCAAACTGTGCCGGGACGGTCGAAGTGATGGGCGGGGAAGCAAGGTCGGTCCCGCTCAAGCCCGATGCGGACGGAGCCTGGCATCTGGACATGAACGACATCGCGGCAGCCTGTGATGACCGGACCCGCGCGATCTATGTGAACTCGCCGGGGAACCCGACGGGCTGGGTGATGGAGACTGACCAACAGCGCGAACTGCTGGACTTTGCGCGCGAACGCGGCGTCTATGTTGTCTCCGATGAAGTCTATGTGCGGCTGATCTTTGACCGCCCGCGTGCCCCGTCGTTTCTGGATATTGCCGAGCCGGAAGACCGGGTGATTGTGGTCAACAGCTTTTCGAAATCCTGGTCGATGACCGGCTGGCGGCTGGGCTGGCTGACCCATCCACCGGTTCTGGGGCCGATCTTCTCGAAGCTGAACGAGTTCAATGTCGCCTCGCCGACAACCTTTGTGCAGCATGCCGGGGTTGTGGCGATGCGCGATGGTGAGCCGTTCGTGGCCGAGATGGTGGAGCGGTACCGGCGCAACCGCGATCTGGTGTTTCAGCGGCTTGCCGCGATGCCGCGGGTGCGTCTCGCCCGCCCGGAAGGCGCGTTCTATGCCTTTTTCGCAGTCGACGGCATGACCGACAGCGTGGCCTATGCCAAGCAACTGATCGCCGAGACCGGCGTCGGCATGGCGCCGGGGCGGGCTTTCGGGGAATCCGGTGAGGGCTGGCTGCGGCTGTGTTTTGCTGCTGAAGCCAAAACGCTTTCGATGGCGCTGGACCGGCTCGAACCGGCCCTGTCCTGAGACATTTGAAATGGGGGAGTTCATGTCATGAAGGTCGTGATTACAGGTGGCACGGGGATGCTGGGCCGCCGGCTGGCGCTGCGTATTCTGGCCAGACCCGAACTGGTTGGTTCCGACGGCACGCCGCAGGAGATCAGCAAACTGGTTCTGTTTGACGCCTTCCCGCCGGTCGAGCCGCCACCCGATGACCCGCGTGTTGCGGTCGTCACCGGTGATATCTGCGACCGCGCAGTGGTCGAGGACCTCATCGATGCCGACACCGATGCCGTGTTTCACTTTGCCGCCGTGGTCAGCGGTGGTGCGGAAGCCGATTTCGATCTGGGTTACGGGGTCAATCTGGATGGCGGGCGCAATGTTCTCGAGGCGGCCCGCAAAACCGGGCTGTGCCCGAAAATCATCTTCACGAGTTCGCTGGCGGTTTATGGCGGTGAACGTTCGGTCGATGACGCAACCGCGCTGACACCCCAGACATCCTACGGAACCCAGAAGGCCATCGGCGAATTGATGGTCAATGACTACACCCGAAAGGGCTTCGTCGATGGCCGCACCCTGCGTTTGCCGACAATCGTCATCCGGCCCGGCAGGCCGAACGCGGCGGCGTCGGGCTTTGCGAGTTCGATCCTGCGCGAGCCTCTGCAGGGTGACCCGGTCACGAACCCGGTTGATCCCGAGACACGGATGCTGATCCTCTCACCCCGGCGGGCCGTGCAGGCCTTTATTGATGTGCACAACGCCGATGGCGGGACGCTGGGCATGAATCGCTCGGTGATGATGAACGGGATCTCGCCAAAGATCGGAGAGATGCTCGCTGCGCTGCGGGATTACGCAGGCGACGGTGTCGCTGATCGGGTCCGGGCTGTGCCGGACGCGCTGGTGCAGCAGATCGTGGACAGCTGGCCCTGGTATGCCGATGGGGCGCGGGCGCGGGCACTGGGTATGGAGCCTGATGCATCGGTTGCCGAGATCATCGACACCTTCGTGAACGAGGAACTCGACGGGGAATTCGTCAGCTAGCGATCCGGGGCAGGGGTCAGGCTCAGCATCCTTCGAGACGACCGCTGCGCGGTCTCCTCAGGATGAGGTTCTGAGCAAACAAAAACCTCATCCTGAGGAGGGCCGCAGGTCCGTCTCGAAGGATGCTGAGCGTGAGCGCCTAGGCGTCGAAGGTCAGAAGCGAGGTGATTGGGATATCGAGGGTCTCGCGTCCGCCAAGGCCTTCGAGTTCGATGATGAAGGCTGCTGCGCGGACATCCGCTCCGGCCTGGCGCAGCAAGGTGAGCGCACCTGCTGCTGTGCCGCCGGTGGCCAGAAGATCATCCAGGATCACGACCCGCTGGCCTGATTCGATAGCGTCAGACTGCAGTTCGATCGTGTCCGACCCGTATTCCAGATTATAGGTGTGCGCGATGGTGTCGCCGGGCAGCTTGCCCGATTTCCGTGCCATCACGAAACCGCAGCCCAGTTGCAGCGCGAGGGGGGCCGCGACCAGAAACCCGCGACTTTCGATGCCGACAAGCAGATCAGGCTCATGCTGCCGGATCGCAACGGCCAGAAGATCCACGGTGTGACGCCAGGCCTGGGGATGGGCGAGAAGCGTCGAGATGTCGTAGAACAGGATCCCCGGCTTGGGAAAATCCGGGATCGTGCGAATGTGGTTGGCGATATCCATGAAACACTCTGTGCTGGTCGATGAAAAGGCGCGGGATGCTAACCTCGCGCTGGTACCCCGGCAATGACTGGTTGCGCGAAAGACTTTAGACTTGTCGCGACGCTGAAACAGGCGTTTCATATGATACAGACCATGAAACAATTGTTTCACGGGTTGGCAGAACATCAAGTTTCGGGGGAGACGTGCCCATGTCACTGGGGTTAACGGATGAGATCACGGCGAGCGAGAAAATTCTCGCCGACCTTCAGCAGATATATCCGAACCTCAGCCCGCAGCTCCGCCGCGCGGCGCTTTATCTGATCGAGCGTCCGGACGAGATTGCCTTCACATCCATGCGCCAGTTGGCCGAACGGGCCGATGTGCAGCCCGCGACGATGGTACGCCTAGCGCAGGCCATCGGCTTTGATGGCTACGAAACATTGCGTGAACCTTTCCGCGACGCCCTGCGCGAGCAGCCTAAGGGCTTTGGACAACGGGCGCGCAACCTGCTCGGACGGACCGGGCGGCGCAGCGGCGGGCGCGCCTTGTCGCAGCTTGCCAGCGAAATGGTGGCCGCCGATCGGGAGAACATCTCTCTGAGTCTCGAAGCCATCGGTGCCGATGAACTGGCCGATGCTGCCCGTGCGATGGCACGTGCGCGGCGCATCTATCTGGTGGGTCAGCGCAGCCTGTTTCCCGCAGCCTTCTATGTGCATTACGCCTGCTCGATGTTCCGGGACAATCTGGTGCTTCTCGATGGGCATGGCGGAACCTTCGCAGACGGTTTGCGGGGCATATCGGATGAAGATGCGATGCTCGTGTTCTCGTTCGAGCCCTATTCGCGCGGCACGATTGATGCCGCCGAATATGGCGCGAAACACGGGGCAACGATTGTCGCGATCACCGACAGTCTTGTCTCGCCGCTGGCCGCGCTGACCCGCCACCTTCTTCTGGTGGGGACGGATACCCCGGCGCTGTTCAAATCGGTTGTGCCCGCAATGACGGTCTCACAGGTCCTTGTGGCGCAGATTCTGGCGCAAGGTGGTCAGGATGCCTTGTCACGTGTGACCGAAAGCGAACATCAGCTCGAGAGTTTCGGGG
>JAURLR010000148.1 GCA_030831135.1 Alphaproteobacteria bacterium | reverse complement strand
TGAAGCAGAAGGTCCAGTTCGAGCGTTATGGCAACAACGACCCGCTCAACATCCCCGGTCAGGGTGAGTTCACGGGCGTGAAGACGTCGATCTTCCTGGAGGTCGAGGGCGCGGCCCACTACCTGCCCGCCTATGCCGGCAATCTCGACATCATGACATCAGCGGCACTGAAAACGGCCGAGCGGCTCGCCGAACGGCGCGGCCTTGCTGCCGCAGCGGCTTGAGGGAACAGACCATGCGCGAACCCGTAAACGGCAAGCTCTACATTCAGGACGTCACCCTGCGTGATGGCATGCATGCGATCCGCCACCAGTATGGCGTCGCGCATGTGCGTGCGATCGCAAAGGCCCTCGATGACGCGAAGGTCGATTCCATCGAGGTCTCTCATGGAGACGGCCTGTCGGGCTCATCCTTCAACTATGGTTTTGGGGGCCATACCGACTGGGAATGGCTCGAAGGTCTGGCCGATGAACTCAGCCACACAAAACTCGCGACGCTGCTGTTGCCGGGGATCGGCACGGTCGAGGACCTCAAACATGCCCACGCGCTCGGCGTACAGTCCGTGCGGGTCGCCACCCATTGCACGGAAGCCGATGTCTCGCGCCAGCATATCGAGACCGCGCGTGAACTTGGCATGGATGTCGCCGGGTTCCTGATGATGGCTCATATGACTCCCGCGAAGGAACTGGCGCAGCAGGCAAAGCTGATGGAGAGCTACGGCGCACATTGTGTCTACGTCACCGATTCCGGCGGCCGCCTGACGATGGACGGCGTCGCCGATCGCTTCAAGGCCTATGCCGATGTGCTGCAGCCCGAAACCGAGTTCGGCATGCACGCCCATCACAATCTTTCACTCGGTGTCGCCAACTCGATTGTCGCCGTTCAGCACGGCTGCAAGCGAATCGATGCTTCCCTGGCCGGCATGGGTGCCGGGGCGGGCAACGCACCGCTTGAGGTCTTCATCGCGACTGCAGATCTCTACGGCTGGGAACATGGCTGTGACCTGTTCAAACTGATGGACGCCGCCGATGAACTCGTGCGGCCGCTCCAGGATCGCCCGGTTCAGGTGGATCGCGAGACGCTGACGCTTGGATATGCGGGCGTCTACTCGTCCTTTCTGCGCCACTCGGAAAAGGCGTCCGAAACCTATGGTGTCGATGTCCGCGACATTCTTGTTGAACTCGGCAAGCGCCGCATGGTGGGTGGACAGGAAGACATGATCGTCGATGTGGCGCTCGATATCGTCAAACAGCGCGAGGAGGCCGCAGCCAATGGTAACTAAAGCGAAGAAGCGCCCCGCCGCCGAGATCAACCGGATCGCAAAACTGCTCGACGACGCCCAGCGCAAGGCAAAGCCCGTCCCGCAACTGTCGTCCAAAAAAGGCGGTGCGCTGTCGATCGAGGACGCCTATCGCGTGCAGGACGCCGCGATCAAACTGCGTCTCAAACGCGGTGACACGCGCTCAGGCGTCAAGATGGGCCTGACCTCGCGCGCGAAAGCCGCCCAGATGGGGGTCTTCGACCCGGTCTATGGCCGCCTGACCACCGGGATGCTGGTACAGGATGGCGACAGCATTTCCCATGCCGGTTACTGCCATCCGCGGGTCGAAGCCGAAGTCGCCTATCTGCTGAAATCCCCGATGTCGGGACGCCTGAGCCCCGCCGAGGCCATGACCCATGTGGAGGCTGTCGCCCCCGCCATCGAGATCATCGACAGCCGCTACGCGAACTTCAAATTCTCCCTGGAAGACGTGGTCGCCGACAACACCTCGGCCTCGGGTTATGTGCTCGGCCAATGGGCGCGGCCGGATACCGACATGTCCAATCTGGGCATGGTGCTGGAGTTCAATGGCCGCGCTGTCGAGATCGGCTCGTCGGCCGCCATCCTGGGCCACCCGGGACGCTCGCTTGCCGAAGCGGCGCGCTTTGCCGCCGAGACCGGGGACGAACTCCAACCCGGGTACATTGTTCTCGCCGGCGCGGCGGCCGCCGCCGTGGCCCTGAGCCCGGGTATTTCGGTGAAGCTGACGGTCGAGGCCTTGGGCAGCGTCGGGTTCAACGTCGAAGCCTGAGCCCGGGCGATGTCCACATGAAGGGGGCACCGGTTAGCCGCCTTCGTCACCACGCTTCTTGATCTCCCGATAAAGCGCCTCGGGTGTCACACCAATTTCCTGCGCGACGTACTTCCAGCGCCCCCTCGGCGGCAGTTTGCCATTCCAGTCAATCCACCCCGACAAGCGTTCGGCGACGGTCTTGCGGGAAAGCAGTTCGCTGCGATGTCGGGCGTTCTGCAACTCGACAGCCAGATAGGCCGACCAATTCTCATACAGTTCAGGCGAGCGACGGAGCAGATCTTCAACGCGCTTGCGCGAAACCGAAAAGATTTCGGCGGACTCCACACAGATACAGTCACAGTGATATTTCGCCGCGTAGAGTGAGGCTTCTGCAATAATTCCGGTTCCGGACAGATGGTGCAGCAGCAAGACAGCTCCATCGGACTGCGGACGCACAAGATCAACCGCGCCGTGACACAACAGATGTACCGAACGGACAGGTGTCTCCCGATGAAACAGGGTTTGCCCCTGATCCAGACTCCGGACCCGGCCGACTTCCGCCTGCAGCGCATGAAATAGTTTATCCAACATGATCACGATCATGTCGTGTTGTCACGATCACTGGCAAGACGCAGGTCTGTTTTATTTGCTCAGGAGTCCAACATGAACACCCGCTCGGGATTGGCCATTCTTGCCTGTCTGGCTTTCGTCACTGTTCCTGCACAGGCAGAGACGAAGCCCCATTCGCAATATGGCGGCCAGGAGAACCGTGACATCAAAAGCCTGTCGCCCGCAGATATCGATGAATTACAAAGCGGTTCCGGATGGGGTCTTGCGAAGGCGGCAGAACTGAACGGTGTGCCCGAACCTGCACATCTTCTGGAGCTCAAGGATGAGATTCCGTTGACGCAGGAACAGGTCGCCACAATCACCGAAACCTACCAGTTGATGCAGGCACGCGCGATTGAACAAGGCGAAACACTCATCCGACTGGAACGTGAGCTCGAGCAGGGTTTTCGAAACCAGACCATCACGGAAGAAACGCTGAAGTCAAAACTGGGCGAGATCGCCATGTCGCTTGGACAGCTGCGCTACATCCATCTCTCAACCCATCTCAAGACACCGGAGCTGCTCTCGCCCGAACAGATCGCGCGATACAATTCGCTGCGTGGCTATTCTGAAAACCCATGTGCGCGCCCGCCCGAAGGCCACGATCTCGCACGATGGCGGGCGCACAACAATTGCGAGTAACAACGCCTGCTGGTGCGAAAGCAGTTGCGTCAAAATCGTGAGCGCGGCAGCAAACCACACCGCTGCCGCGCCCACGTTACAGGCAAACGCTATTTCTTGATTGATGCCTTTGCAGCAGGCTTGGACTTCGCAGGTGCCTTGGTCGCCTTCGGGGCGGCCGGCTTGGATGCAACTTTGGATTTGGCCATCGGTATCTCCTTTGTGACCAAAGGAGAGCTGGACCCAGTCGGTTGGCGCGTCGTAGTCGCACTTTTTCGGCCAACCAATTTCGCCCGCGCGAGCCCTCTACATTCACGCGGGGAATGGTGAGACCTGAATGCCTGCCGGCCTCAAGGACACACCATTGATCGAAAAAACTATAATTGGAATTTCGTGAGTCGCATCAAGAATCGCATCGGTGATCGGGCCTCCATGCCCATCGCATACTCAAGGCGTTGCCCCCACACCAAAGTCGAAACTTTCGTCATGCCCGGACTTGATCCGGGCATCCATCTAGATGTTACGCAGAATGAAGAAAAGATGCGCGGATCAAGTCCGCGCATGACGGTTTTGGGAACAGAAAATCCATCTTAATCCGTCGGCGACAGGTTCTTGCCGACGCGCTTCTTCATCTCGCGCGGCTTGCGGTAGATGGCCGACGACCGCAGGACGGTTTCACCATCGGCGTAACAGGTGGCCTCGACAAAATTCATCGTCCGGGTCGACTTCACCAGCGTGACATCACACTCGACCCAGGCACCGGGATAGATCGGCGCAAGAAAATCCGCGTCCAGATGGATAGTCGGGGTCAGCGCGACGACACCCAGCTCGTAAAGCGCGGACTGAGCCATCGCCACATCGACGAAGCTCGTCATCCAGCCCCCATGGACGACGTCACGCGGGTTCAGGTGGCGTTCGTCGACCCGGAAACCGAAGACCGCTTTCTTCGCGCCACACTTCACATAAAGCGGGCCGTTATGAGAGGTGAAAGGGCTGGTAAACGAGAAGGGCTCGAAGCCGCGAGGCACCTTGATCTGCTGCTGCAGCCGGAACTCCAGATGGTCGAGGCGGTCTGCCCCCCAGAAGGTCTCCCCGTCCAGCACCATGAAGGGTGCCCCAAACATACCGTCAGCAATAGCGTGGTCATAGGCAACGGCCAGGTCCTTCTGCGCACGCCTGTCGGTTTCGGCAGCCTTGATCTCCTGCATCGTCAGCTTCACACCACGGGCCTTGCAGGCGCTGGCAAGCTGGCTTGCGGTGCGCACTTCCTGACCGGTCCCGAAATAGCGGTGATCCACCGCGCGCGCGAAGTCACGGGCCAGTTCGGGATCTTTCCGGTTCAGCCGCCAGAACACCAGCCGATGCAGGCTCGCACCATAGGGCGGCACCTTGGGCGGGAACGGGGATGCGACCGGCAGCTCGTTCATTTCGCACAGGCGCGGAAAGTCCTTCATGTTGTGTGCAAACTTCGCGGGCTGCTCGCGCGGCGAGATCGATTTGTGGTGCGCCAGGACCGCGGGCAACGCCACGCAGTTCCATTCGACCTCCCGCCCATAGCGCTTTGCGATCCGGTCAATCCGGTTCATGGCCACATAGGAATAGGCGGAGACGAAGTCGAAATAGAATTTGATCGGTGTTGGCATGAAGTTCCCCGGAACCAGGTGTTGTTGTTATTCGGCGTCGTGTGCTGCGCCGCGTTCGATAATATACTCGGATATCTCGTTCGCCGTCGCCATCAGGCGTATAGCCAATTTCGCCATGCATTCGGAATCAAACCGCGAGGCCGGACCCGAGACCGACACGGCCAGGCCGGCGCGATCGATCGAGTTCATGATCGGGGCGGCGACGCAGTTCAGGCCGGGGATCATCTCCCCTTCATCGGTCGCGTAACCGCGTTTGCGGATCAGCGCCAGTTCACGAATGAGCCCGTCGATGCTTGAAATCGTTTTAGCGGTGTGGACATGGGGCGGGTGCTGGCCAAACAATTCACGCACCTCGCCGGGATCAAGCCAGGCCAGAACCGCTTTCCCGACCCCGGTCGCATGGGCATCCAGACGCATGCCGACCGCCGTGGACACGGCATGCCCCTCGGGCGGCTCCACCTTGTCGCAGTAGAGGACCTGCGGCCCTTCAAGGGCAGCCAGATGCACCGTCTCCCGCAGATCCCAGGCAAGTCGGCGAATGAAGGGCTGGGCATGATGGGTG
>JAURLR010000147.1 GCA_030831135.1 Alphaproteobacteria bacterium | reverse complement strand
TGATCGAAGTCTTCGGATCGATGCCCGAGGCCAGAAAGGCCGAAGCCACTTCGCGTGTGTGCGGCCCCAGTCGCGCGGGATCCTGCCAGACCGTGATCGCGTGCAAATCCACGACGCAATAGATGCATTCGTGTTCGTCCTGCAGGCCAACGAAATTCCGGATCGCGCCGAGATAATTGCCGAGATGCAGATCACCGGTGGGCTGAACGCCCGAGAAAATGCGGCTCATGTTTTGTTTGCTCCTTGGGGTGTGGACGCCCACGGGTGTCGGATCAGGTGGTGCAATGGTGGCGCGGGTTATGGCGCTGCGCGCATGCGAGGTCAAGCATCGCCCGGCGGCGCGGTGCGGCGCAGCATGCCTCGCATTTCCGACAGCGAGGTGGCGCGCAGAAGCTGGGCGCTGACGCCGTAAATCACGACCCCGGCTGCCACCAGGACCACCAGCGCGCAAACCCCCGGCAGGTCGCTGCGCAAAAGCAACCCATCCAGCAGCCACGCGCCCAGCCAGAGACCCGCCGCCATGATGGCCGCCGCGAGCATGATCCGGACAAGCCGCTCAAGCAGACGTTTGTCGGGATCCAGCAGCCCGCGCCGATACAGGAACAACGCGAGAAGACTGGCATTGAACCAGGCCGACAAGGCCGTCGCCAGAGCAATCCCGACATGCGCGAGCCAGGGCATCAGGGCGAGCGCCACGGCCACATTGAGAACCAGCGCGGCCGCCGCGATCTTGACCGGGGTGGCGGTGTCCTCACGGGCAAAAAATCCCGGCGCGAGAGCCTTGATCAGGACATAGGCGGGCAGGCCAAGCGCGAACGCCGAGAGCGCCCCGGCTGTTGCGGCGGCATCGATCGCATCGAAAGCGCCTCGCGCGAACAGCACCGTAATAACCGGCTGGGCAATTACCAGAAGGGCAGCGGCAGCGGGCACGGTCAGCAGCATCGCAAACTCGATCGCACGGTTCTGGCTGTCCCGGGCCAGATCGGTTTCCCCGGCTCTGAGCTGGCGTGACAACAGGGGCAGAAGCGCCACTCCGACAGCCGCCCCGACCACACCCAGCGGCAACTGGTTCACCCGGTCTGCAAAATAGAGGAACGACACCGAGCCTTCCGGCAGTTCCGAGGCCAGACGGACGCCGATCAGCACGTTGATCTGGTACACCCCAGCACCCAGAATCCCCGGTCCCATCAGAACGAAAAGACGGCGCACACGCGGCCCCATGACAAGGCGCGGCACACGCGGCAGCAGCCCGGCACGTCCGCAGGCAATCGCAAGCCAGATGAACTGACCGATACCTGCGATCAGAACGCCCCAACTCAGGGCCCGGCCCGGATCGGGCACCCAGCCCAGCGCAACGGCGATGAGCGCAGAAATCAGAACCAGATTCAGCAGGATCGGCGCGGCGGCGGCAGCCACGAAGCGTTCAAGCGTATTGAGAATCCCGGCCAGCATCGCGGCGAGGGAAACGAACAGCAGATAAGGGAAGGTCAGCCGCGCGAAATCCACAGCGAGATTGAATTTTTCCGGATCGTCGGCAAACCCGCCCGCGACAACCAGCATCACCTCGGCCATGAAGATTTCAACAACGAAGGTGAGTGCGATCAGGATCACCAGCATGATGCCGAAGACCCGCTCGGCAAACTCGCGGGCCGCTTCGCGGCCATGGGCGGTCAGTTCCCGGGCGAAGAGCGGCACGAAGGCCGCATTGAAGGCCCCTTCGGCAAACAGGCGGCGAAAGATGTTGGGGAACTGGAGCGCGACGAAGAAGACGTCGCTGACCTGCCCGGCACCAAGAAAACCGGCGATGAACATGTCGCGCACGAAGCCCAACACGCGGCTGCCCATGGTCCAGCCGCCGACCGTAGCGATTGCGCGTGCGAGCGACATAAGCCGCTCTTAACGGGAAATCAGGGCAAAGGAAAGGCGCGTCATGGGCTTGGATAGACCGGCCCGTATTCCCCCGATTCCAGGTCCTCGGGGTCAATGCGGGGATCAAGCACAGGCGAGGTCGGTGCCGGCCCGACCGGTTCGAACGCCACCTGCTCGGAATCGGGGGTCGCGCTGCGCACAGTCAGTCGGTAAATGCCGAATCCCACCAGCAGGAACGAGACAAAAGAAATATAAACGTAGAGGGAAAGCGGCCCGAAACCCTGCATGACCACCCCGCCCAGCAAGGGGCCAAGGGCGGCACCGACGCCGAACACCAGCAGCAGAGCCGCACTCGCATGAATCAGGTCTTCGTGTTCGATCCGGTCATTGATATGCGCGGCGCAAAGCGGATAGACGACGAGATTCATCCCGCCCAGCACAAATCCGAGCGCAAGCGTGCTCAGATGGTCGAACGGCGAGACAAAAAACAGTGCCAGACCTGCAAACGCCATGATCAGGCTTGCGCCGATGATCACGTGCCGCCGGTCGACCAGATCGGACAGCCGCCCGATGGGCCATTGGAACACCACCCCGCCGAGCACAATCACGCTCATCAGGGTCGCGATCTGTGGAGTGCTAAGGCCGGACTGGATGCCCGCCAGCGGAATAAGCCCCCACATGGCACCATTTGCCAGGCCGATCCCCAATGCCCCGATCACGCCAAGCGGGGAAATCGCATAGATTTCCGAAAGGCGCATGCGATCGGTGGGGACGGCAGCAGGCACCGTCGTTGTCGTCAGCGCCACGGGCACAAGGGCGACGGAGACCAATACAGACGACAGAATGAAAAGCGCATAGCCGGCCGGGTCCGCAAGGTTGAGCAATTGCTGCGCCCCGGCGATCGCGCTGAGATTGACAATCATGTAGACGGCAAGCAGGCGCCCGCGATGTTCGTTGGGAATCCGTTCGTTGAGCCAGCTTTCGATCACCATATAGAGACCGGCAAAGCAGGCGCCCGTCACCGCACGCAGCACGATCCAGGACACCGGGTCGAGGGCCACTGGAAAAATCACCGCCGTGGCGGACGCGATGGAGGCAAAAACCGCAAAGGCCCGAATATGCCCCACCCGTTCGATCATCCGCGCCCCGAACATGCAACCGGCGACAAAACCGGCGTAATAGGCGGTCATGATGATGCCGATCACCAGCGGCGAAAACGCCTCGATCGAACCGCGTATGCCCAGCAATGTTCCCTGCAGGCCACTGCCCAGAAGCAGCAGCGCAACCCCGAGCAACAGGGCAGCAATGGATGGCAATACAGTGGTCATGAAGTCAGCAAATCAATGGTCAAGGACTACTCGGCGGCCGTGCGAACAGGCGTTGGCTCTTCTTCGCCAATCGCCTCCAGCAGGGTCTTCCGGATTTTTGCAAGCCGCGCATCATGGGTGATTTTCATGCCGAAGCTGTCCTTCACATAGAACACGTCGACAGCCCGCTCACCGAAGGTGGAAATTTTCGCTGACGAAATCTGCAGCGACAGGCTGAACAGGGCACCTGTCACCAGATACAGGAACCCCGGCCGGTCTCGGCCATTGATCTCGATGACCGTATGGGCGGCGCTCGCCCTGTTGTCGATGATCACCCGTGGCGGCACCTTGAAGACCTTGATGCGCTCGGGAACAAAGGTCCGTTGCGCCTGCGGCTCGGACCGCTTCATCTGTCCGGCCAGCGCCCGTTCGATCTGCACCGTCAATTTGGCCAGCGCCCCCGATGCCGAGAGCGCGGTTGCGTTGTTGTCCTGCAACCAGAAGGTATCCAGCGCCATCCCCTGGGGGGTGGTGAAGGCCTTGGCGTCGACGATATTCGCGTCCACGGCCGAGATCGCCCCGGCCACCCGAGAGAACAGGCCGGGGTGATCCTGGGTGAAGATCGTCAGTTCGGTGACATCAATATCCACGCGCACGCGCGTCCGGATCGAGAGCGGAAGTTTTTCCTGCTCGGCCTCGCGCATCATCCGTGCGTGATGGGCCAGGGTTTCGGTGTCGAAAGTCAGCCAGTAACCGGCATAGCCGCGATCCATATGGGCTTCGATATCAGCGTCCGACCAGTCGGCCAGTGCGTCGCGCAGCCTCCCCTTGGCTGCCGCGACGCGGTCCGCCCGCGCATCGGTCAGCTGGCCGCCGGACATGACATCGCCGGCGCCATGATAGAGTTCGCGCAGAAGCTGGGCTTTCCAGTTGTTCCAGACATTCGGTCCGGTGGCACGCATGTCGACCACCGTGAGACACAGAAGCAGGCGCAACCGTTCGGGTGACTGCACCTCCTCGACAAAATCATCGATGGTCTTGGGATCGTTGAGGTCGCGCTTCTGGGCCACATCACTCATGATCAGATGCTCGGCAACGAGCCACTCAACGGTCTCGCTTTCCTCGGGGTCAAGCCCCAGCCGCGGGCAGACACGCTTTGCCACCCGCGCGCCAAGCACCGAATGATCACCACCGCGCCCCTTGGCGATGTCGTGGAACAGCACCGCCAGATAAAGCGCGCGGCGCGAGGAAATCTTGTGGATCACCTCGCTGGAAACCGGGTGCTCCTTCTTCAGGTCCCCGCGTTCGATCTTGGCGAGCAACCCGATCGCCTGGATGGTGTGCTCATCGACGGTATAGACATGATACATGTCATGCTGGGTCTGGCCGACAACGCGGCCAAAGTCGCGCAGGAACTTGCCGAAGACCCCGGCTTCGTTCATGCGCGTCAGCACCACTTCGGGCGAATCGATGGACGTCGCCATCTCGACAAACATCCGGTTTGCTTCCGGATCTTCGCGCATGTTCTTGTCGATGCGTTTGAGATTCTGGGTCACCAGACGCAGCGCGTGGGGATGAATGTCCAGGCCTTCATTGTGGGCCACGTAAAACAGCCGGATCAGCGCGACGGGATCATCGGCAAACTGGTTCTCGTCGGCCACGGTCAGACGGTCGCGATCAATCTCGAAACCCATGAGGTCGCGCGAACGGCGCAAACGCGGCAGGCGGATGATCGGCCGACTCATATTCTCGGCTTCAATGGCCGCGCAGAAAATCCGGGTCAGATCCCCGACATCCTTGGCGACGATGTAATAATGCTTCATGAAGCGTTCAACGCCAGAGGCACCCGCGCGTTCCGCATATCCCATGCGTTCGGAAATCCGGGTCTGCACATCGAAGGTCAGGCGTTCCTCGGCCCGACCGGAAATGTAGTGAAGGTGGAACCGCACGCTCCACAGGAAGTTCTGATCCTTGGAGAAATTGCGCGCCTCGGCCTTGGTCAGAACCTCGCGGTCCACCAGATCGGCAACGCTGTCCACCTGATAGGCGAATTTCGCGATCCAGTAGAGGGTCTGCAGATCACGCAGCCCCCCCTTGCCGTCCTTGATATTGGGCTCGACGTAATAGCGGCTGTCACCCATCTTTTCGTGGCGCGCGTCCCGTTCGGCAAGCTTGCCGGTCACGAACTCCATGGTCGCGCCGGAAATCACCTGGTCGCTGTAGGCCTTTCGCATTTCCAGGAACAGGGTTTGCTCCCCCCAGAGAAACCGGGCCTCCAGCAGAGCCGTGCGGATCGTCAGGTCGCGTTTTGCCAGGCGAACGCAGTCCTCGATCGACCGGGTCGAGTGTCCGACCTTGAGTCCCAGATCCCAGAGCATGTAGAGCATATACTCAACGATCTGCTCCCCATGGGCTGTCTGTTTCCAGGGAAACAGAAACAGCAGATCAATGTCCGAATAGGGCGCCAGCTCACCGCGCCCATAACCGCCGACGGCCACCACGGCGAGACGATCCGCCGTTGTCGGGTTCGAGACCGGATAGGCGCGTGCGGCGGCGTCATGGACAATGCGAATGACCTGATCAAAGAGAAACGACAAATCCCCTTTCGCGCGATTGCCGTCGATCTCGCGGCCTTCGAAGCGTTTCTGGACGACGCCCTGTCCGGCCTCGATCGCCGCCTTGAGATGTGCGAGCACGATGGCCCGGCACGCAGCTGCGTCCTCGGCAGCTGCACAGTCGGCTTCGATTTTGGCTTCGAGTTGCGCCCGGTCGATCAGGTCGCGATTTGTCAGTCGTTTTGTCATGGTGGCAGTATTTTACAACCTTCGTGCCCGAATGAACACGTAGAGCCGCCTATGGGGTTGGCCGGTCGGCCAACGGCGCGGCCTCGTCATCAGCGGCCGCCGCATCACGGGCACGCCGGGATTCCAGCGCAGCCCGCAGATTTCGGCGGCGCGACCATGCGTAAACATAGGCCAGAAGTCCCATCAGAGCACCGATCAAAACGGGCCAGGTCAGCCCCACCGCATCCCCGATACGCCCGATCACAAGCGCCCCCAGCGCCGGACCGGCGCGGAAAATCATCCCGAAGAGACCCAGGACGCGACCCCGCATCTCGTCGGGCACCGCAAACTGAACCACCTGCTGGGTGGCAATCCCGCCCGCCGTCATGGAGAAGCCCAGCACCGCCAGACAGACTAGCGCAAAAGGGAACCACCCAACCGCAACCACAAGAAACGCGGCCACGCCGCCCGACAGCCCCGCCAGCAGGGCAATATCCGTAATATTGTCGCTGTTGCCCCGGCGCAGCATCCAGATGGCGCCGATCATCGCCCCGATCCCGACCGAGGACGCCATCATCGAGTAGCCCGTGACCTCTTTGAGGAACACCGCCCCGGCAAGCGCAGGCATCAACTCGGTCAGGGGACGGATCATCAACCCCACGATCAACAGCAGCAGCAGCATCGGCCCGATCCCCTGATGGGCGGCCCCATAGCGAATCCCGGCAAGGGCATCGTCGAGGAAGGAGCCCTGCCCGCCCTTGCGCTTGGGAGGCGGCGGCGATTCGATATTGGCGAGCGCCCAGATCATGATGCTTGAAGCAAAAACGTTGAAGGCGAAGGCCAGTTCCGCGCCACCGAGTTTCAACAATCCCCCGGCCACGGCCGGGCCGATGAACTGCGCGGCATTGAAGGAGGACGAGTTCAGGGCTATCGCGGTCGGAATTTCCGCACGCGGTACCAGGTTCGGCATCAGCGCCAGGCGAACCGGCTGCCAGAAGGAGAACGTGATGCCGCGGGCCAGCGCGAAGGCCAGAAGAAACCAGATCGTGATGAGCCCGGCATAGGTCAGCACGGTCAGCCCGATGGTCAGCACACAAAGGATGGTTTGCGTGACAAGGCTGATCGTTTTGCGATCAAGCCGGTCGGCCAGAACCCCGCCAAACGGGCCAAACAGAAGCACCGGCAACGCATCAGCAGCAACCAACGCGCCCACCCAGAACGCCGAATGGGTGAGTTCCCAGGCCAGCCAGCCGATGGCAATGCGCACCACCCAGATACCGACCACATTGGGGATATGGCCGATCAGGTAAATCCGGAAGCTCCGGTGGCGCATGATGTCGCCCACCGCGCCAAAACCGGCAAGAGCCAGCAGATGGCCCAGAGCCTCACGCATCGAGGGCGGCCTTCAGGCGATACAACAGATCCAGGGCTTCGCGCGGGGTCAGCGTGTCGGGCTCGGTCGCCGCCAGAAGGTCACGCAACGGGTCGGCTTGTGTCGGTGCCGCCGGGTCAGGCTCGTGAAGTGCGGCAGCCTGGAACAGCGGCAGATCATCGGCCAGGCGCGAGAGCGCACCGGCCTGATCGCCGGCCTCGAGCAGGCGC
>JAURLR010000146.1 GCA_030831135.1 Alphaproteobacteria bacterium | reverse complement strand
TGCCTGATCGGCAGACTTGCGCCAGCTCTTCAGGTTCAGCAGCACGTCGTGGCTGACATTGCCCTCGCCATGCATCGGCAGACCCAATGTTCCGTCTTCGAGAAGTGTCTTGATATGCCGGTGCGGTGCCGCAAAACGCTGAATCAGCCCGATCCCCAGTTCAACGCCATTGTCCTGACAGACAGCAACCTGCCGTTCGGCATCGGCGCGCGACATGGCAAAGGGCTTTTCGGTGAACACATGCTTGCCCGCACCTGCTGCCGCGATGATCTGTTCGGTGTGGAGCGAGTGGGGTGTTGCCAGAATCACAGCATCGACATGCCTATCGCCCAGAACATCCTCAAGCCCGGGAACCAGCGGCAGGCCGCGTGCTTGGGCAAACGCCGTTGCATTCTCGATATCCGGGTCGGCGACACAGACCACCTGCGACTTGGTGCTGTCTTCGAGCGACCGGACATGCTCCTGGCCCCACCAGCCGAGTCCTACAACGGCGATATTGATCATGTTCGAACCCGTGTATGCGCAGTTTCCATCACGCTGTTCTCGCAAGCGTGCGGACCGCGATCAAGCACCAAGGGTAAAATCTTCGGGGGTTCAGTTGTCCTTGAACCTGTACGAAGTGCGATCGAAGGTGCGCATCATCGACAGAACGGATCGCGGCAACTCCGGATCCAACGCCCGCTCGAGATCGGCCTTGTTCAGGTTGAAGCCGCCCACCTGTTCCTGTTGTTCGGCATCGAGCGGCTCGTATCCCATCGACCAGGACGGCAAAGCCCGCGCGGCCATGCTTCCCTTGTCGAGCACAAACACGCCGTGATGGCGCGGGTCTTTCGAAATACGCTCGAATACGCCCGACACGTCCTCCTCGTTCCCTTCAAGATACTGGAGGAAGCTGCCGTCATGATGGAGCAGCATGCCACTGACATCCGCGGCCGCATTGTTGCGGCGCGAAACCTGCAGCAGGGCATCGAGTTCGCTGGCGTCGAATGGGCGGACGGCTGAACTTGCATAGAGAAAGTAGTACATTTTCCAACTTTCGGTCTTCGTGGTCCTTGGTTTCTTGTTTGTCAGGTCGTCTCCCCGTCTGGCTCCTGAACTTCCTCAAGCCCCAGTGCCAGCATGGCTGCAATGCCACACATTCCTGCAAATATGGTTAAAACGAATACCGTGCCTGCGAGTTCCGCAATCACGCCGAAAATTCCGCCCGCCACCAGCAGAACGCCAACAACCGTATTGGAGATGGCGGTATAGGCTGCGCGTTTATCCGCTGACGCCATATCCACGATATGGGTCGCCCGGCCCAACCTCACCCCCTGATAGGCGAACATCAACCCAAACATCGCTACCGGGAGTATATATTCTTGGGATAGCAGGTAGGTCCCGAATGCCGCAAGGGCCGCCGTCATGACAAACACGATTCCTCCGAGAACGCCGGACAATGCCAGAACCCGCCGGCTGGATTTGTCGGAGAGCCGCCCCCAAAGATAGCTGCTTCCTACCGAGGCAAGGGCGCTGGCAATCACAAAGGTGCCGAGTTCACCCAGCGCCCGCCCCCCGGATTGACCGGACAGGGACACCAGAAAAGGTGGTGCAAGAGCCGTTGCCATCAGCAGCCCCCGTACGGCGATGAACCGAACCAGTTGAGGGTCTTCGCGCAGCAATGATATCTGATCAAGAGCGACCCGCACGGGGTTGCCGCCGCCCTCCGTGGCGCCGGGTTCTTCGGCAAGGGTGCTGAACAAGACGGCAGAGAATGCCCAGAGACCCGCTGCCACAAACAGCGCACCGGCAATGACCGTGACGCTCTTGGGAAGCACGTCCACGGCAAGCAGCACCCCATAGAGCAGCACCAGAATGGCAGAGAGGGTTCCCGCTGCACCTGTCGCCGTGCCACGCGTTGCCTTGGACACGGTCTTTCCCAACACGTCCTTGTAGCTCACCGAACACACGCTGCGCGCGACAGAGAAGACCGCCAGCAGCGCGATCACGGCCCAGCCAGCCGACGCCCCCTCCAGCACGAAGGAAGCGGCCCCGATCCCCGCTACGGCCAATCCCTGGGTCAGACTGCCTGCTGCCCAGACCCATTTGCGCTGCGGCATGGCCCGGATAGCCCCTGCGGTAAACAGTTGCGGCAAAAGCGCACCGGCTTCCCGCACCGGGACCAGCAAGCCGATCAGGAATGCCGGTGCGCCCAACTGGGTCATGATCCATGACAGGACGAGCTTGGGATCGGACAGTCCGGCCCCGGTCTTGGTGGCCGCAAGGCTGAACACATGAACAAAGAAGTTGCGCGGCTGAACCTTGCAGGCTGACTCGGGAATATCCCGACACACCCGGCCGTCATCCTCGCTTGTCAGGATTTCGTAGACCGCCGACATCCGATCCGGTCGTTTTCTGTCTCCCATGTACGACGCGCCTAGTCGAAAAACGCCAGCACGCGTGTCTCCAGACTTTCCCGGGGCGCTGCATCAGCCGGTGCAGTGGGATCGTCGAAGGATGTGTGCAGCGCATAACGTGCCCGACCATCCGTGGAGGTGTCGTAGTTCTTGATCAGGATCGCCTCGTCGCGAGTCATCTGCGGGAAGTAGAACCAGCGGTTGTCCGGGTCGAAGGAGGCGTGACGGGTCTGCCCGACACGGTTATAGGCACGGCGCTCCACCGTATGAAGATGCCCATCATCCACGCTGTCCCAGGCACACAGGCCAAGCGGCCATTCCTCAATGGTCCCCGCCGTCGAGCGCCAGACGTTCACGATGGCAAAACGTTTCCCGAGCAGCTCTGCCGCCGCATCCCCCATCACGGATTCAACCCGGTTGCGGGCCGACCAGTCCGTATAGTCGGTATGGGCGGCATTGGCGGGATCACGGGCATTATGAGCTTCACGAACACCCTGTGAAGAGGACCGCCGTGTGTGATCGAACACAAGTGCGCGCGAGGCGCCAGTGTGGGTTCGGACGAGTTCCTCGGCTTCCGCGTTGTAGATCGCCTCGAGTTGGGCATCATCGTAGAAATCCTGAACCGCGCTCCGGTGTTCGACAAACGCGAACCCCTCACGGTCGAGGCTGAAGCTGTTGGACATCATCCGGGCGTTGCGGATCGACATCTGTCGAAACTCCCGCTCCCCTTCAAAATTGGTGCGCTCGCCAGCCACATCGGACTGATAGAACACCGGCATTTCGCCAGTATC
>JAURLR010000012.1 GCA_030831135.1 Alphaproteobacteria bacterium | reverse complement strand
GGGCCGCGCTCGATGCGGATCGCGGCTAACAATACACAGCAGATATATCAGATGGCCCGGGACTTGCGAGCCCGCGGGACAACAGGAGACGACGATGACCGAGAATACACTGAAATACTACGGCTGGGGCTATGCCGAGGACGGGCTGAGTGGCGATGAGACAAAATCGCTCCTGAACACCTTTTCCGAAGGCTTCGGGATCAAACCGTCCCGCGACGGCGCCTTTCCGACCATGGACGCGATCGAACTTCCGACCCCGCGTCTGTCGGCTCCGGCCAATCTTGCGAAAATGTGTACCACCGACAAGCACGACCGGGTGGTGCATTCCTTCGGCCAGTCCCAGCCGGATTCGCTCCGTATCTACAACGGTGATTTCGACCACGCTGTCGATCTGGTCGCCTATCCCGAAAGCAACGCGGATATCGCCGCCATCTATGACTGGGCGGGCGATGCCAATGCCGCGGTGATCCCGTTCGGCGGGGGTTCCTCCGTGGTCGGCGGCGTCACCAGCGATGTGGGCGGCGGTTTCAACGGCACGATCTCGGTCGACATGACCCGCATGAACAAGGTGCTGGAGGTCGATGATGTCTCCCGTGCGGCACGCATTCAGGGCGGTGCGCGCGGTCCTGCACTCGAAGCACAACTCAAGCCCCACGGCCTGACCCTGCGCCATTTCCCCCAGAGCTTCGAGCATTCCACCTTCGGTGGCTGGATCGCCACCCGTTCGGGCGGCCATTTCGCAACACTCTACACCCATATCGATGATCTGGTGGAAAGCACCACCACCGTGACCCCGGCCGGTGAGATCGTGTCGCGCCGCCTGCCCGGATCGGGCGCGGGTCCCAGCCCGGACCGGTTCATTGCCATGGGCAGCGAGGGCGCGCTGGGCATCGTGACCGAGGGCTGGGCGCGCCTGCAGGGCCGGCCGACCTTCAAGGCCACGGCGGGGTTCCGTTTCGCCGATTTCTTCGACGCCGCCCGTGCCGTGCGCGCGGTCTCACAGGCCGGGCTTTTCCCGGCCAATGTGCGCATCGTCGATGGTGTGGAGCTGCAGGTGAACGGTGCGGGCGACGGCTCCTTCACCCTGATGGTCGTCTCCTTCGAGAGCGCCGATCACCCGGTCGACACCTGGATGGCCCGGGCCGAGGAATGCTGTCTCGATGCCGGCGGCACGGTGGATGTGGACTGGCGCGACAACCCGGAAGCCCATCTGCAGGGCGCGGTTGGTGCGTGGCGCACCGCCTTCATCCGCATGCCCTACAATCGGGAACAGCTGACCCCGCGCGGCATCATCTCCGACACCTTTGAGACGGCGACGACCTGGAACCAGTTCGAGAATTTCTACCACGCCATCAAGGACGCCACCCAGGCCGCGATCCGCGACGTGACCGGCCATGACGGCGCGGTCTCCTGCCGCTTCTCCCACGCCTATCCCGACGGCCCCGCGCCCTATTTCGCCTTCCACGCCCCGGGCAACCCGGACGGCAAGGCGATGCTGGAGCAGTGGCAGGAAATCAAGACCCGCGCCTCGGACGCGCTGATCGCCAATGGCGGCACCATCACCCACCATCACGCCGTGGGCCGCGACCACCAGAAATGGTACGAGCAGCAACGCCCCGCGCTGTTCGGCGATATTCTGGGTGATGCGAAAAAGCGGCTGGACCCGAAGGGTGTGCTCAACCCCGGGGTGATTGTGGGGTAGGGGAGCCTCTAATTTGTTGCGATGGTCGCGCTTTAGACCTTTCAATCGGTCTTCAGGCGGCGCTCCGGATCCATGTTCTGGTGCAGAATCCGCACAATCAGCAACGTGGTTTCGGTATCGCGTAAATAGACAACATGCCGCCCAACGGGAAAAGAGCGCAGGTTCTCCGCGATTTCGTCGCGCGTACGCCCCATGGCGGGTGTGTCGCGCAAATGGACAAGCGCGGCCTGAATCTCCGCGAGATAGCGCGATTTCTGCGCTGCGCCCCATACACGTTCGGTATAGGCGGCGATGCCGGATAAATCCGCCGCAGCGGGCTCTGAAATCCTGAGAGTCCGGCCCGGTGACCTAGAGGCCGGCAAAAAACCGATCCAGCGCGTCGTCCGTCTCGATCTCGGTGTAGGACCCGTCAGCCAATGCGGCATCGCCGGTGCGGATGGCCTGACGCAATTTCTCGAGCCGCAGCGCCTGCAACTCTTCGCGCTGTTTGAGCAGGCGCAGCGCCTCACGCACCACTTCGCTGGCATTGTTGTAGTCGTCGGATTCGGCCCGCTCGCGGATGAATTTCTCGAGCGCCGGTGTCAGGCTGAAGTTCATGGCGGCATCCTTTCGTCACCCCAAAATGTGGTGTTTGCGAAGAATTATGTCAAACATTGTTATCGCGATTGAGGTGACATTTCATCATCACTGATGCCGGGCCCGTGCCGCCCGGACGTCGATATGTTTTGCAACGGGCGGGTTTGAAACCCGGCCCTGCCGCTTTATGTTCGGTCCCAACAAGAACATCTGACTTTTCCCGGAAACGCCCCATGCCCAAGCCCATCCATCTGAATCTCTTCATCCAGTCCCGCGGTCATCACGAGACGGCCTGGGATCATCCCGGTGCGGATCCGCGCTCGCTGATGGACATTTCCTACTATGTCGATCTCGCGCAGCAGGCCGAGGCGGCGCGGTTTGATTCGATCTTCTTTGCCGATGTGCTGATGATGACCAATGATGCCATGGAATCCGGCCGCTTCTGGCCGGACCCGGTGATCATGCTGGCGGCGCTGGCGATGAAGACCGAGCATATCGGCCTGATCGCGACGGGTTCGTGCACCTATTCCGAGCCCTATAATCTTGCCCGCCAGTTCGCCTCCATCGACCATCTGTCGAACGGGCGCGCGGGCTGGAACATCGTCACCACCTGGGTCGAGGCGGTCGCGGCCAATTACGGGCGCGAGCACACCGCCCATGGCGACCGCTACGAGATGGGCGAGGAGTTCGTCGCCTCCGTGAAGGATCTGTGGGACAGCTGGGCCGATGATGCGCTTGTCGATGACCGCTCGGGTGGCGGTGTGTGTGGCAATCTCGACCGCATCACGCCGATCGATTTTCAGGGCGAATATTATCAGGTCAAAGGACCATTGAATGTTCCGCGCAGTCCCCAGGGGCGCCCGGTGCTGGTGCAGGCCGGCGCGT
>JAURLR010000145.1 GCA_030831135.1 Alphaproteobacteria bacterium | reverse complement strand
CGAGGACAGGCTGGCGTCTTCGGAGTCCTTCGCGGCTTCGATCTCGGCCGCCTTCTCCTTGACCAGTCCGACAAGGTGATCAACGATTCCCTTGTCCTTCAGGCGATGATGGGGCTGACCCGCCAGATAGACCTGGTGGGTGCCGCGTCCGCCGCCGGTAAAGCCGATATCCGTCATGGTGGCCTCTCCCGGCCCGTTCACCACGCAGCCGATCACCGAGACGGTCATCGGCGTGGTGATATGCGCGAGGCGTTCCTCGAGCACCTTGACGGTTTCGATCACGTCGAACTGCTGGCGCGCACAGGACGGGCAGGAAATCACGTTCACTCCGCGATGGCGCAGGCCGAGGGATTTCAGGATATCGAAACCGACCTTGATCTCCTCGACAGGGTCGGCCGAAAGGGAGACCCGGATCGTGTCGCCAATCCCCGACCAGAGCAGCATGCCCAGCCCGATAGAGGATTTGACCGTACCGCTGCGCAATCCGCCGGCTTCGGTGATGCCGATATGCAAGGGATAGTCACAGGCTTCGGCCAGCCCCTGATAGGAGGCCACCGCCAGAAAGACATCGGATGCCTTGACCGAAATCTTGAACTCGAAAAAGTCCTCATCTTCGAGCAAACGCACCGAATTGAGCGCGCTTTCAATCAGCGCCTCCGGGCAGGGCTCGCCGTATTTCTCGAGCAGGTCCTTCTCGAGGCTACCGCCATTGACGCCGATCCGCATGGAACAATTGTTGTCCTTGGCCGCCTTGACGACCTCACGAACCCGATCGCGCGACCCGATATTGCCGGGATTGAGGCGCAGGCAGGCCGCACCGGCCGCCGCAGCCTCAATGGCGCGCTGATAGTGAAAATGGATATCGGCCACGATCGGCACGGTCACTTCGGGAATGATCTCGCGCAGCGCTTTGGTGCTCGCTTCATCCGGGCAGGACACCCGCACGATATCGGCACCGGCGACCTCCAGCGCCCGGATCTGGGCGATCGTCCCCGCCACATCCGTGGTGCGGGTATTGGTCATCGACTGGACGGTGATCGGCGCACCACCACCAACCGGCACATCACCAACCATGATCTGGCGGCTCTGACGGCGTTCAATGTCGCGATAGGGACGCACACTCATGAGATGTTCGAGTCCTTGAATTCAGTCGGCGGAGAAGACCGTAACATGCGCGCGGCCTCCCCGGATTTCAACCGGAACCGACCGGTTGCAGGCGCAATATCCTACTCGATCACCGCTGTGCCGGATTTCAGCAATTCGGGATCAAGCCGGACATCACGGCGAATATCGCCGCGCCCGCCGATCACGGGAACGGATTCGCCATCAACGAGGATATCAAGCCCTCCGGCATTGTTGGTCTGCAAACTCAAACCCGGACGATCGGGGACCAGATAACGGTCACCGGGACGCAACATCTGCGTGAGCAGCGCGTTCTGCTGGCTGTCCATGACCTGTACCCAGGTATCGGTCTCGCGCGCGCTTACGACAATGCGCGCATCACGATTGACGGTTCCATAGGTTCGCCCTTCGGAAGCGGCAGTCACAACAGCCGGCGCACCGGGAATCGATGGCGGCGCAGCCGTCGGGTCAACTGATGGCGCAACCTCCGCTCCTGCGGGAAGGGCAACCCCAACATTCAGATCGGAATTGGGGGTTGGCGGCGTAGCCGCGGCAGGTGCGGACGCTGTTTGCGTGGCAGCAGCATCCGGGGTGGGAGCTTCATCCGGAGTCACGACCGGAGCAACGACCGGTTCGGCGTTCTCGAGAGAATCGCTCGATACAGCCGTCACAGCCTTAGGCGAGGTCTCAGTGGGTGTGGCGGCAGATGGCTGAACATCTGCGGGCGCCTCGGCAGCCTGATCGGCTACCTGACCGGGAGTCGGCGAAACCACGGAAATGTCCACCACAGGGCCATCTTCCTGGGCCGCGACCACTGCCGTGACCAACGGCGCGACAGCGGAATCAGCCGCCGCAACAGGCACGGCATCATCCGATTGCAGCGCAGGGGCGTCGGCATCCGGGCTGTCGTCCGAGGGTTCCACGGTCGCAGAGGCCGCATCCGCAGGCACATTCACCAGAGCGTTGCCCGTGACGGCGTCAATGGGGATATTCGATGCCCCGGTGAGTACCTCGGGCGGCGGCGGGACGCGCGCGATTTCAATCGCGTCCTGGTTCTGCCACCAGTACCAGCCACCCAGACCGGCCGCGGCCAACACAAGACACAGGGTGACAACCACCCCGCCGGGAAATCGCCCCTCGGGCACCGGGGTCGGGAAATCAAGATCCTGCCTTGCCGCGATTCCGCTGGCCTCTTCCTTGAAGCGCGCCACGAGCGGCGGCACATCAAGCCGTAAATAAGTGGCATAGGAACGGATGAAGCCAACCGCATAGGTTGCTCCCGGCAGCTCATCGAACCGGCCGTTTTCAATGGCTTCGAGATAGACCCGGCGAATGCGCAGCGTCTGTGCCACATCGGCGATGCTGCGACCGGTATTCTCGCGCGCCTCACGCAGAAACGCCCCGACGTGATCCACACCCTCGACCGAGTGGATCTCGTTGGATGCACCATCCTGATTCAAAACACGAAGAGATTGCGGATTCAAACGTACCATCAAGTTCCCAGTCCGCCGGTCACCGAACACGCAATCAGGCGAAGATCCAGTTTCCACGCGGCGTCAGACGTTGTCGCGATCAACACAAATACGCCTTAAGTAACGAAAATAAAACGCAATTCACGCCGACCCATCGCGTTCCTATCAAAACCGACTCGGTGCCGCAATCTTTTAGACTTCGACCCCGTGGTCACGGGCATAGGCGTGAAGGTGCCTACGTATGCTCGGCACGCTCGAATGCAAAAGTCGGGACTGGTAAGCCGCGAATTCACCCAGCGAAAGCGAACGGACCATTGCCTTGACGGGGCCTATGCCCGCCGCAGACATCGAAAGCCGCTCATAGCCAAGTCCCAGCAGCGCCATCGCAGCAACCGGATCACCGGCCATTTCCCCGCAAACCGTAAGGTGCGTCCCATTTGCCCGGCATTCATCGGCAACCCGTTTGAGAAAATTGAGCACTGCCGGCGCCAACACGTCATAGCGGCCTTCCATGCGCGGGTTTCCGCGATCAGCCGCAAACAGAAACTGCACAAGATCGTTGCTGCCCACCGAAAGAAAATCGACCCGGGGCAGCAGGTTCTTGAACTGCATGGCCAGCGCGGGAACTTCCAGCATCACGCCAATCCGCAAATTCGTGGGCACCGTCTGTCCCGCCCGGGATGCCCGCGCGAGCTCCATATCGAGCAGGCGGCGCATGGCCTCCAGCTCCGACACCTGCGCAATCATCGGAAACATCACGGAGAGTTCACGCCCCCCGCATGCCGCAATCAGCGCACGCAGCTGGTGACGCAGCATGATGGGCCGGTCGAGCGCAATCCGGGTTGCCCGCCAGCCCATCGCCGGGTTCTCTTCTGTGCCGCTCTGCAGATAGGGAAGTGCCTTGTCACCGCCGATATCAAGCGTACGGAACACCACGGGCTTTCCGTCGACTTCGTCGAAAACCCGGGTATAGAACGCAGTCTGGGTTGCGACATCGGGATAGGTCGCGCGCACCATGAAGGGGATTTCGGTCCGGTAGAGGCCGATGCCTTCGGCCCCGGTTTCCTTCAGGTGGTTGGTATCGGCCAGCAATCCGGCATTGAGCAGCAACGACACTTTCGTCCCGTCCCGGGTGAGAGCGGGCGTGTCGCGCAAGCTGCGATAGGCTTCCAGACGAACACCGCGGGCAGCAAGCGCCATCTCGAAATTCGCTGTCACCTCATCGCCGGGCCGCAGATAAACCACACCGTTCTCGGCATCGACGAGCACATCGTCCCCGGTTTCGATACGCGACAGCAGACCTGTCAGCCGACCGATCAGCGGAATGCCCAGGGCGCGCGCCACGATGGTGGCATGTGCATTGGCCGAGCCTTCTTCCAGGATCACGGCCTTCAGGACGCCGGGTTCATAGTTGAGGAGTTCCGCCGGCCCCAGCGATTGGGCCACCAGGATCGTGTTTTCCGGCAACTGGATGCTGTCATCACTCCCGCCATCGACAAGCTGGCGCAACAACCGGTTTGTCAGTTCCTCAAAATCGAGCAGGCGTTCACGAAGCAAGGCGCTGTTCGATTGCACCATGCGCTTCTGGGATTCGTCCTGAACCCGCTGCACGGCGGCCTCTGCCGAAAACCCCAGTGAGATCGCCTCGTTGATTCGCCGCATCCAGCCGCGGTCATCTGCGAACATGCGGAACGTCTCGAGTACATCGCGATGTTCGCCGGCTGCCGAGACATCGGGCCGCTCCAACGCCGCGTCGAGCTGAATATGCAGGGCTTCAAGCGCCACCCGGAAACGCTCCTCCTCACGTCCGGCATTGTCGCTCAGCATCCGCTCGATGGTGACGCGCTGGCGATGCACAAGCGCAGTCCCCATGGTCAGACCGGGGCTGAGCGGCACACCCTCCAGCCGTCCCGGCAGGGCTGCACTTTCACTGTCATAACGGGCTTCATCAAGACCGAGAATCTCACCGCCGGCAACCATCTCGGCGAGGACCATCGCTGTGGTTTCGAGGGTTTCGACCTCCTCATCATCGTAGTTGCGCTGGGTCTGGTTCTGGATCACCAGCACGCCGAGCACACGCCCGCCACGCAGGATCGGCACCCCCATCAGCGAGGAATAGCGTTCTTCCCCCGTCTCCGGGCGATAGGCAAACAAGGGGTGGCTTTGCGCGTCGGCCAGGGCCACGGGCATGGCCTGGGCGGCGACCAGACCGACAAGCCCCTCACCCACCATCAGCCGCGTGCTGTGGACCGCATCAGCGCGAAGCCCTTCGGTCGCGAAAAGTTCGAGCACGTCGCCGGCGCGGCGCACATAGATCGAGCAAACCTCAGCGACAAGTTCGCGGGCAATAAGCACCGCGATCTGATCGAGGCGCTCCTGGGCGGCGCCCTGACCCGCCATGATGTCACGCAACTGGCGCAACAACCGGCGCGAACCGATCCAGGCCGGATTCTTGGGACCTGCGGGATTCATCGTGACCTGCCCACCGCGCAACCCATCGGAGCGCGGCTTCGACCGGGCTCGGAATGGACGAAGCGGATCATGCGGTCTCCTCTCAGGCGGCGTCCAGGCCGTATGCGGTGTGGAGCGCACGCAGCGCGAGTTCGGTGAACTCCTCGGCGATCAGGACACTGATCTTGATCTCGGAGGTCGAGATCACCTGGATGTTGATCCCGCGCTCAGCCAGCGCAGAGAACATCCGCTGCGCCACACCGGCATGGCTGCGCATCCCCACGCCCACCACGGAAACCTTCACGACATTGGCGTCGGACACGAGGCTCGTGTAGCCAAGCTCCTCCTTCCGGTCGGTCAGGATCTTGATGGCGCGTTCCAGATCACCGCGGGTGACCGTGAAGGTCATATCCGTGTTCTTGCCATCCTCGGACACGTTCTGGACGATCATGTCCACATTCACGCTGGCATCGGCGAGCGGTCCGAAGATCGCGGCAGCCACGCCCGGCCGGTCGGCAACCCGCATCAGGGTGATCTTGGCTTCATCGCGGCTATAGGTGACGCCGCTGACAATTTCATGTTCCACGATATTTTCCTCGTCCACCACAAGCGTCCCGGGCAATTCGCTGCCGATGGCTTCATCAAATGATGAGAGCACCTGCACCGGCACCCCGTGATTCATGGCTAGTTCGACCGAACGGGTCTGAAGAACCTTTGCGCCGAGGGATGCCATTTCCAGCATCTCCTCATAGGTAATCTTATCGAGCTTGCGCGCGCGGGTCACGATCCGCGGATCGGAGGTATAGACCCCGTCGACATCGGTATAGATGTCGCAGCGGTCCGCGCGCAGGGCAGCTGCCAGCGCCACCGCCGTGGTATCCGAGCCGCCCCGGCCAAGTGTCGTGATCCGGTTGTCGGGACCAATCCCCTGAAACCCGGCCAGCACACAGACCTGCCCGTCCTCGAACCGGCGTTCCATTTCGGCGATCTCGATGTCCTCGATCCGGGCCCGGGCATGGGCATCCGACGTGCGGATCGGCACCTGCCACCCCAGCCAAGAGCGCGCGGGAATGCCCTGCTCCTGCAGACAGATCGCCAGAAGACCGGCTGTCACCTGTTCGCCCGTGGACACGACCACGTCATATTCGCGGGCATCATGCATGGAATGGGCGGCACGGGTGAGCGCCACGAGATCATTGGTCACCCCGGCCATGGCGGAAACCACAACCGCGATCTGGTGACCGGATTCGTGCTCGCGCTTGATCCGTGCGGCTACGGCGCGAATACGGTCCAGATCAGCGACGGACGTGCCGCCAAATTTCGCAACGATGCGACTCATGGTCTCTTCCATTGCGCTGGTGGTCCTGTACGCTCATATAGAAGCCCAAGCGTCTCCAGCACATGATTCCGGCCAACCGGCCTGATGGCTGTGCAATGCGGCGTATCCATACT
>JAURLR010000144.1 GCA_030831135.1 Alphaproteobacteria bacterium | reverse complement strand
GGGCTGCGAAATATCTTGCCGAGACCAAGGGTTTCGACGGCACGGTGTATTTCATTTTCCAGCCCGCCGAGGAAGGCGAGGGTGGCGCGGAGGTGATGGTCAAGGAAGGCCTGTTCGAGAAATTTCCCGCCGAAGCCGTTTACGGGATGCACAACTGGCCCGGTATGCCGGTCGGCGAGTTCGCCGTTTCGGCGGGCCCGATGATGGCGTCGTTCGACATCTTCGATCTGGTCATTCGCGGCAAGGGCGGCCATGGCGCCATGCCGCATCAGGGGGTGGACAGCATCCTTGTTGCCTCGCAGGTGGTTGGTGCGCTGCAATCCATCGCCAGCCGGAACACCGACCCGGTGGATGCGCTGGTGGTTTCGGTCACCCAGATCCATGGCGGCGATGCGTACAACGTGATCCCCGATGAGGTCCGTCTGGCGGGCACTGTGCGTTCCTTTCGCGACGAAGTGCGCGACAGTATCGAGCCGGCCATGAAGCGTATCGCGGACGGGGTCTGTGCCGCTTATGGCGCAACCGCCGAGCTGCGGTACCAGAAGCTCTATCCCGCCACAGTCAACAGCGTCGAGGAAACCGAACAGGCTGCTGCGGCCGCCACCGCGCTGGTGGGTGCCGATGCGATCCAGCGGAACCCGGTGCCCAGCATGGGGGCAGAGGATTTTGCATTCATGCTGCGCGAAAAGCCGGGCAGCTATGTCTGGGTCGGCAATGGCGCGGGTGCGGGCGGTTGCATGCTCCACAACCCCGGATATGACTTCAACGACGACATCATCCCCATCGGCGTGTCCTACTGGGCCGAACTGGTGGAGCAGGTGCTTCCCGTCGAGCGCTAGGCCTGCGGTGACGACGGGCGCTGGCGGAAAAAGCTCTCGCTTGCGGCATTTGCCTGATCTCACGTTTCCCGAAATAAAGGGCTTCTTGAGGTTGAACGCATGGCAAGAGGGCGCAAGGTAAAACGACCCTGATCGTCATGCCCGCGCAGGCGGGCATCCATGATCGCCGATGTTCAATCAGCCGACCGCCTGAGTTTATGGGTTCCCGCCTTCGCGGGAACGACGAATTCATGTCAGCATGTTTTGTTAACCATATAGCAATGCTTCGGCGGCAATCTGACGCTCGAAACCATGCCAAAGATATTGCACGCCATAATTGTCGCTTCGTACTTCGTTCTTGCATCCGCAATCGCGTTGCTGGTCCCGCAGTACGTGCCCGCCGTGACCCCGGCCGTCGCGCCATTTCTGGCGGGGCTGGTCTTTCTGGGTTGTGCGTTCGCACATTACGCCTTTGCCCAGAGCGAGAGCGCACGCGCAATTCGTGAAGAGATGAATCTGGTGCGTCGCCAGACCCGTGAGATTGCGCAGGACATTCTCAGCACCCAGACCCAGGCATTGCAGACCCGTCAGGCCCTCGAACAGGTGGGCCGTGCGGGCGAACAGCGCGTTTCCCAGATGGTGTCCGAGGTCAAGGTCCTGCAGGGCCTGATCGAAAGCTTCTCGGTCAAGCAGGCCGAAGCTGCGTTGATGAACGGCCAGATGGAAATTGCCGAGCGTCCGCGTCTGGTTGCCGTTGAAGGTGGCAAGGCCGTCAGTGCGCCTTCGGGTGCAGATTTGCGCACGGCCAAAGACCAGGAGGTGCTGGGTGTTGTTCAGGAGGCGCTCCGGCTTGACCGGGTGGATGTCTACCTGCAGCCCATTGTCAGCCTGCCGCAGCGCAAGAACCGCTATTACGAATGCTATACCCGCATCCGCTCCGAGGACGGGACCGTGATCGGGCCGGGCCAGTATATCGGGATCGCCGAGCGCGAAGGTCTGGTCAGCGCCATCGACAACATGCTGCTGTTCCGCTGCGTGCAGCTGATCCGCCGGACCCAGCGCCGCAATTATGATACCGCCTTCTTCTGCAACATTTCCCGCGAGAGCCTCTCCGATACGAGCTTTATCGGTGACTTTGTGGATTTCGTTTCTGAAAACCCCGACCTCGCGCCGAAGCTGTTCTTCGAATTCGGTCAGGCCGATATCGAATCGGCCCCGCCGATCACTGTTGGCAATCTGGCGCGGCTTGCCGATCTCGGCTTCCGGTTCTCGCTCGATCAGGTCACCCATCTCAATCTCGACCTGCCGGGCCTCTCGGCCAAGAATTTCCGCTTCGTGAAGGTGGATGCAAACTTCTTCCTCGCCGAACCCGGCAATATGGGAATTGACATCGCAGGTGCCGATATCAAGAAATGGCTTGATCGCGACGGCCTTGACCTGATCGTCGAGAAGATCGAGGACGAGAAGCAGCTTGTGGAGCTGCTCGATTTCGGGATCGACTACGGTCAGGGATACCTGTTTGGTGAACCGCGCCTGAGCCGTTCGGACTAAACCCGCCGTACTGGCACGGAAATCCACTTTCTTCCTGTCCGGTGGCGTGGCATATGCCATCCGCATATGACCCTATCCGACACATCCTCCGCCCCGACTGAACTTCTGCCCCGGCTTGCGCCGCTTGCCGCGCTTTACGATCATCTGATCGTGGATCTGTGGGGCACTTTGCACAACGGTATCGAACCGCTGCCCGGCGCGGTGGATTGTCTGGCGCATTTCAAGGCTGCCGGGACCGGCGTGGTGCTGCTTTCCAACGCGCCGTTCCGCGTGTCGGGCGTGC
The DNA here is from genome assembly GCA_030831135.1 of Alphaproteobacteria bacterium. Lineage (GTDB taxonomy): Bacteria > Pseudomonadota > Alphaproteobacteria > UBA6615 > UBA6615 > JABJAG01. The sequence continues at coordinate 3,348 of JAURLR010000144.1, read as the reverse complement.
GCACTGTGCTCGAACAGATCGGTGTTCCCGAGGATATCTATGACGATATTTTCTGCTCGGGCGAAATCGCGTGGCACGCCATCCGCATTCGTGACGATGACTGGCACAGAAAATTGGGGCGTCGCGCGGCTTTTATCGGGCCGGACCGCCACCGCCCGATGCTCGAGAACCCGGGAATCGATAGCGAAGCGGACATCGCGGAGGCTGACTTCGTGATTTGCACCGGACCACGCGATGCGGGCCATACGCTGGAGATGTACCTGCCGGAACTTGAAGCCGCTGCGGCCCGTGGCCTGCCGATGGTCTGTACCAACCCGGACCGGGAGGTGCTGCGAGGCGATTCCCGTGAGATTTGCGCCGGTGCTCTGGCCGAAGCCTATGAAACCCAACTCGGGGGCGACGTGGCCTGGCATGGCAAACCCTATCGACCCGTGTTCGACGCAGTTCTGAAATCCATCGCGGCACCTGACCACAGCCGGGTCCTGATGATCGGGGACGGTCTGGGGACTGATATCGCGGGTGCGGCGGCGGCCGGGCTGGATTCCGCCTTTGTGGTCAGCGGTATCGCGGGTGAGAAACTCGGCATCTCCTATGGCGAGCTTCCGACTGCCGAAAAACTCGCGGAGGTGATCGCCGGGGCACCCGCATCTCCGCGCTACGCAATACCCGGCCTGATCTGGTAGCGTTCCCCGCGCGTATGGGTTCAAGAGACAAACACGCTGGATTGCAGTGGCAAGACGCGTGTCAGGGGGCTGCCATAGCCATACATAGCCAGAAATGGGTCCGGTCCTTCGCACATTCGCCCGATGCGCTCTGGCCGTTGCTCTCGGATACCGCGCGCTACAACGAGGCTTCGGGCCTTCCCAAGCACGACATCATCGAAACCCCGCAGCCTGATGGCTCGGTCCTGTTTGAGGGCCGTGCGAAAATCGGCTGGGTGCGTCTGGAATGGCGGGAAGAGCCGGTGAACTGGGTCAAGAACCAGTGGTTCGAGCATATCCGCCACTTCACCCGGGGGCCTTTGAAGATGCTACGCGCGCATTTGCGAATGGAACCCGAGGGCGAGGGGTGCAGATGCGTTTACACGCTCGAGGTTGAAGCCGCGAATACCCTGGGCAAACTCATGCTGCGGATGGGGTTCTTCAAATCGGCGGAAAAATCCTTCGACGCGGTGGTTGGACGGATCGAACGTTTCCTTTCCGGCCAGGCCGACGCGCCGTTTGAAATCGCACCGCCCGAGCTGAGCGAAGACCAGCAAGCGAAAATCTCCCGTGCGGTTGCGGTGATCGAGGAGTCCCAGCATGGCCATGGCCTGGCGCAGCCGCTGGCCGTCTATGCGACGACGGGACTGGAAGCCGAGGTTGTGAAGATCCGCCCGCTGGAACTTGCGCGGCGCTGGAACGTCCTGCCCCGTGAAGCCATCGAAGTCTGTCTGGAGGCCACCAGTGCCGGGCTTTTGGACCTCCGCTGGGATATACTTTGCCCGCGCTGCCGGGTTGCCAAGTCGGTGTCTGCCGGGCTGGACGAAATGCCGACAGGCGCCCATTGCGGGACCTGCAATATCGATTATGACCGGGATTTCTCGCGCAATGTCGAGTTGAGCTTTCAGCCGGCACCATCCATTCGACCGATTTCGTTTGGCGAGTATTGCATGTTCGGGCCGGGCAGCATGCCCCATGTAGTGGCGCAGATCGCGGTTCCCGCCGGGCAGACGCGCGAACTCGATGCGCTCTTTGACCCTGCGGCCTACCGCCTGCGGACCCTTGAAGCGGGACCGGAATGCGATATCGAACATGATGGCAACGGGTTTCCGGTTGCCGTGCTGTCGGATTCGGATATCACCGCGGGCGAACAGGCACAGCCGGGGCATCTGAAACTTGTGAACCATGCCAGCCATGACCGTGTCTTCGTGGTCGAGGAACTGACATGGGAACGCGATGCGCTGACGGCGGACCGCATGTCGGCGCTTCAGGCCTTCCGTGATCTGTTTTCCGATCAGGTGCTGCGGCCGGGCGATGAGGTGGCGATCCAGCGGGTCACGCTGATGTTCACCGACCTGCGCAGTTCAACCGCGCTCTACGAGTCCATCGGGGATGCACGTGCCTATGGTCTGGTGCGCGATCATTTCGCCTTGCTGACCCAGATCGTGCGCACCCATGACGGGGCCGTGGTCAAGACCATCGGCGATGCGGTGATGGCGGCCTTTCCGGATTCGGTGAGCGCCCTTTCTGCGGCCATCGAAATCCAGAATGAGGTGCGTGTGTTCAACGCTCACCACGCTGCAGACACCGATGGCGGCGATCCCGCGATCACGATCAAGATCGGCCTTCACGAGGGGCCCTGTATTGCGGTCACCCTCAACGAACGGCTCGATTACTTCGGGACCACGGTCAATCTGGCAGCACGCCTGCAGGGGCAGAGTGCGGGCGATGATGTCGTGATATCCCAATCAATTGCAGATGATCCTGCTGTCGCGCCCTTGCTCCGCGCGACGCAGATGACATCTGAATCTGCGGAATTGCGGGGTTTTGAGCAACCAATCCCGTTCCAGAGGCTGTCTGGACTGGAATCGGCGGTTCGATAGACCCGCCTATCCACACCGACTATACTTTCGGGCATCACTGAAAAGCTTGGCGAGCCCGCAAATGGCTGAATTTCCCAAACCTACCAAGGATGACTGGCGCGCGCGCGCGACGAAGGAACTGCGCGACCGATCGCCCGATGACCTCGTTTGGCATACGCCCGAGGGGATCGACATCCATCCCGTTTACACGGCGGCGGACCTCGAGGACATTTCGTGGGCGGACAGTTTTCCCGGTTTTGCGCCATTTGTCGGCGGCCCGAAAGCGACCATGTATGCGGGGCGCCCCTGGACCGTGCGTCAGTATGCGGGGTTCTCCACGGCCGAAGAATCCAATGCCTTCTATCGCAAGGCACTCGAAGGCGGGCAGCGCGGCCTTTCGGTGGCCTTCGATCTGGCGACCCATCGCGGCTATGACAGTGACCATCCCCGGGTTGTTGGTGACGTGGGCAAGGCCGGCGTCGCCATCGACAGCGTTGAGGATGCGAAGATCCTTTTCGACGGAATTCCGCTCGATGAAATGAGTGTGTCGATGACGATGAACGGGGCTGTCCTGCCCGTTTTGGCCAATTACATCATTGCGGCAGAGGAGCAGGGTGTCTCCCAGGATAAGCTCTCGGGCACCATTCAGAACGACATTCTGAAGGAGTTCATGGTCCGCAACACCTATATCTATCCACCCGCACCATCCATGCGCATCGTGGCCGATATCATCGCCTACACGGCCGCACACATGCCGCGCTTCACCTCGATCTCGATTTCGGGCT
>JAURLR010000143.1 GCA_030831135.1 Alphaproteobacteria bacterium | reverse complement strand
GGCGAATGGATGGTTGTGGAAGCCGACGAATCCGACGGCAGCTTTACCAAGCTGCCCGCCGCCATCGCGGTCGTCACGAATATCGACCCCGAGCATCTGGATTTTTACGGCACCTTTGACGGTGTTCGCGAAGCCTTCGAGACCTTCGTTTCGAATATCCCGTTCTACGGTTTTGCGGCCATGTGCATCGATCATCCCGAGGTTCAGGCACTGATTCCAAGGGTCGAGGACCGGCGGATCGTCACCTACGGCTTCTCGCGCCAGGCTGATATACGCGGGATCAATCTTGCAACCGACAAGGATGGGTTGACCTTCGATGTGGTGATTGGTCAGCGATCCGGCGGCCCGGACCGGACCATCGAAGGGCTGCACCTGCCCATGTATGGCGCGCACAACGCCCAGAACGCACTGGCCGCTGTGACCATTGCCGTGGAAATGGATATCCCCGACGCGGTCATCCGCAATGGCTTCAAGGATTTCCGCGGGGTGAACCGTCGCTTCACGAAGACCGGAGAAGCTGGCGGCATCACCGTGATCGATGATTACGGCCATCATCCCGTGGAAATCGAAGCAGTTCTGGACGCTGCCCGCTCGGCCACGGATGGCCGGGTGGTCGCCGTCTTCCAGCCCCATCGCTATTCACGGGTCGAAAACCTGTTCGACGATTTTTGCACCTGTTTCAACGACGCGGATATCGTTTTCGTGTCGGACATCTACCCGGCCGGCGAGGCCCCGATCGAGGGAGTGGACCGCAACGCATTGGTGGACGGGCTTCGCGCCCGTGGCCATCGCGATGTTCGTCCGCTCCCCGATCCGGATCGCCTTGCCGAATTGATTGCCGCCGCGGCCAAGGATGGCGACATGGTTGTCTGCCTTGGTGCCGGTACCGTAACAGCCTGGGCGCAGAAACTGCCCGCCGCTCTTGAGCCTCTTGTGGCCCGCAATACGGGGACGGAGGGATGACAATGGCAGCATTCTCCTCTCCTCCTTCCCTGCTCGACCGGCTCCCCCCGGTGCGCGGGCGATATGAGTCCGAAGGCGCGATTGGCCGCTACACATGGTTCCGGGTTGGCGGACCTGCCGAGGTTTTGTTCCGGCCTGCCGACGTGGCCGATCTGGCAAATTTCCTTGCGGGCAAACCCGACAATGTCCCGGTGACGGTTCTGGGCGCCGGATCGAACCTGCTGATCCGCGACGGCGGCATAGCCGGTGTCGTCATTCGGCTGGGCCGCCCCTTTGCCAATATCCGTTGCGATGGCACGACCATCCAGGCTGGCGCCATGGCGCTCGATTACAACGTTGCAAAGGTCGCCCGCGACGCAGGTGTGGCCGGATTCGAATTCATGGCCGGCATTCCCGGCACCGTGGGCGGGGGTCTGCGCATGAATGCCGGGGCCTATGGCCGCGAGTTCAAGGATGTGGTCCGCGAAGCCACCGTGCTGACACGCCACGGAGAGACCCGCGTCCTCACACCCGAGGACTGGGGCCCCCGCTATCGTGGTTCAGGTGTACCCTCGGACTGGATTTTTGTCGGCTGCGTGATGGACGGTGTCTGGGGCAACCCGGCAGAAATCGCCCGCGCCATGCAGCTCGTCCAGGATTCGCGGGAAGAAACCCAGCCGATCCGCACACGCACCGGCGGCAGCACCTTCAAGAACCCCAACGGTCACAAGGCCTGGGAACTCGTCGACAAGGCCGGGTGTCGCGGCCTCAAACTGGGTGGCGCGCAGGTTTCGGAAAAGCACTGCAATTTTCTGGTCAACACAGGCGGCGCAACCGCTGCCGATATCGAGGGTCTGGGCGAAGAGGTTCGCCGTCGCGTCCGCGAATGCACAGGCATCGAGCTGGTCTGGGAACTCGAGCGTATCGGAACGCCGGGCGGAGGCGAGGCATGACCGGACGCACCCACAAGAGTGTTGCTGTCCTGATGGGCGGCACATCGGCGGAGCGGGATGTCTCCCTCGAATCCGGGCACCAATGCGCCAATGCGCTGCGTGAAGCCGGCTACGACGTCCGTGAAATCGACGTGACGGCCGATGTCAAAGCGCTGATCGACGCCCTGACCCCACGTCCGGACGCGGTCTTCAATGCCTTGCACGGTCGCGCGGGTGAGGATGGCAATATCCAGGGCCTCCTGAACCTGCTTGCCATTCCCTATACCCATTCCGGGCTGCTCGCCTCGGCACTTGCAATGGACAAGGCCGTCGCACGAACCATGTTCGAAAAAGAAGGCATGACCATCGCCCGGGGCCGTCTGGCGAGCCGGGACGAAATTCTGGCCGGCGATGTCCTGCCCCGCCCCTATGTGGTGAAGCCCAATAACGAAGGCTCTTCGGTCGGCATCCAGATCATCCGCGATGGAGACAATGGCCCCGATCCGGACGCCATTGATGCCGACATATTTCTCGTTGAAGAGTTCATTCCCGGCCGCGAGCTGACCGTAGCGGTGATGGGTGCGCCCGGCGAAGACCCGCGCCCTCTCGCTGTGACCGAGTTGCGTCCGACCAAGGGCTTCTATGACTACGAAGCCAAATACACCGATGGGGTGACCGAGCATCTGGTGCCCGCCCCGGTTTCCCAAGACGTAACGACGCGGGCAATGGCCTGGGCAGCCCAAGCCCACAAGGCGCTCGATTGCCGCGGCGTGACGCGCACCGATTTTCGTTACGACGACACGCGCGACGCGCTCGTGGTCCTCGAATTGAACACACAACCGGGCATGACGCGGCTTTCGCTCGTGCCCGAACAGGCAAGCCATTGCGGCATCGCCTTTCCGGAACTGGTGAGTTGGATGGTGGAGACGGCGCAATGCGATTGATCCCGAGTATTTTCAGGGCAAAGGATCGCAAATCGCGGCGCCCGCAAACCGGGAAGCTGCGACGCAGTCTGACCACAGCGGGCGTTCTGACGGCAAGTGTCGGGGTTGTTGGCGCTGGCGGCTGGTATCTGAGCGAAAGCGGCTGGATATCGGACCGGATCGCGGCGACCAACACCTCCTTCATGAATGCCACCGCTGGTGCCGGGTTGCAGGTGCAGGATGTGGTGGTCAGCGGACGCACCCGCGCGAATGCGGATGAAATTCTTGCCGCACTCGATCTGGAACGCGGCAGCCCCATCCTCGGGGTCGATGTCGCCGCTGCCCGGGCGCGGATCGAATCCATCGGCTGGATCTCTTCGGCCGAGATTGCACGACGTCTGCCCGACGTGATCTTCGTCCGGGTTGTGGAGCGTGAGCCGCTTGCCATCTGGCAGCATGACGGAATCTCCGCGCTGGTCGACCGGGACGGCAAGATCATCCAGCGATCCGGGCTGGAGGACTTCTCCGAGTTTCCGTTGATCGTCGGTCAGGGCGCACCGCGCGAAGCCGCGCAGCTCATCGACCTGTTGCGCGCCTATCCCTCCGTCGCGGCCGAAACCGAAGCCGCAGTTCGCGTCTCGGACCGGCGCTGGAATCTTCGCCTGCGCAGCGGCATCGATGTCCGGCTGCCGGAAAAGAATATCGCGACAGCCCTCGACCGTCTGGAAGAATTTCAGCGCGAGCATGACCTGTTCGACCGCGACGTGATTGCGGTCGACCTGCGGGTTCCTGATCGCCTGATCGTGCGTGTGAATCCCAATGCGGCCATTCCCGCAAAGGCACAGGGGAAAGATACATGAGTATCGATTGGGGACATGGCAGCGTGACCCGCAAGATGACCAAACCGCGCTCGGGCACCGTGGCCGTGCTTGATATCGGCACCAGCAAGGTGTGCTGCCTCATTGCACGAACCGGGCGTCCATCCCATGACGGAACCAATGCGGTTGCGGCCCAGCCGCGCATCATCGGAGCGGGACATCAGGTCAGCCGGGGTGTGCGAAACGGACGAATCGTCGATGTGGATGCCACAGAGGATGCGATCCGCAAGGCCGTCCACATGGCCGAGCAGATGGCGCAGGAAACCATCAGCTCCGTCACGGTCAATCTCAGCGCCGGGGCACCCCAATCCGAAATTCTGGGCGTCGATGTGGATATCGGCGGCCAGCAGATCGACGAATCCGATCTGCTCCGCGTCTTCCAGCAGACCCACAGCCTGCGCGAAGGCAATGCCGGCTCTCTGAACGGGAATGGTCAGGAGCGCGAGCTCATTCACTCGATCCCGGTCGGCTATGCCATCGACGGACAGCAGGGCATCGCCGATCCGCGCGGCATGTTCGGTCAGAAGCTGTCGGTGAACATGCATCTGGTCTCTGCTTCGGCCAATGCGGTGCGGACAATCAGGGCCGCAGTCGAACGCTGCCATCTGGAGATCGACGGATTTGTGCTCGCGCCCTACGCGGCCGGTCTGGCAACCTTGGTCGAGGACGAATCCGATCTGGGTGTCACGGTCGTCGATATGGGCGGTGGCACCACCGGTCTCGCGATCTTCTATGACGGCGAGATGGTATTTGCCGACACGATCCCGGTCGGGGGCAACCATGTGACATCCGATGTGGCGCGCGGTCTTTCGACACCGCTCTCCCATGCCGAACGCCTCAAGACGCTGTTTGGCAACGCCATCGCGGCCGAATCCGATGAACACGAAATGCTCGATGTGCCCCAGGTGGGCGAAGACGAACACAGCGCGCCGCACCAGCTGCCGCGCTCGCTGCTGAACGGCATCATCCAGCCGCGAATCGAAGAAACCTTCGAACTCGTCCGCGCGCGTCTCGACGATAGCGGTTTTGGACCCTTTGCCGGTCGCCGCGTGGTGCTGACGGGTGGCGCCAGCCAGTTACAAGGCGCGCGCGATCTCGCTGCGCGCATTCTCGACAAACAGGTTCGTATGGGTCGGCCCTTGCGCGTCCGCGGTCTCGCGGAAGCCATTGCCGGGCCCGCATTCGCAACCGGTGCCGGCCTCATCGCACATGCGATTGAGAATCCGTCGTCTCTGACGATGCCGTCACCTCTGCATTATGGGGAGCCGGGACGCCTTACCGGGCGGCTCGGTCAGTGGTTACGTGAACATTTCTAGAAACCATCTCCTCATCTCACCGACCCCTGGTTTCGGCATGTCCCGGAACGGCGGGTCACCGTTCCGGTCATGTATGGCCTTTCTCTCCCTCTCCCCCCTTGCGCTCAACTGGAGGATCAAATGACGCTCAACCTCACAGCTCCCCCCCCGGAATCCCAACTCAAGCCACGCATAGTCGTCGTCGGTGTCGGTGGTGCCGGTTCCAACGCGGTCAACAACATGATCGCCTCCAATCTGGAAGGCGTCGAATTTGTCGTTGCCAATACAGACGCCCAGTCCCTGGCGATGAACTCGTCCCAGCGACGCATTCAGCTTGGCGCCAACATCACCAACGGCCTTGGCGCCGGCGCCCGTCCCGATATCGGACGCGCTGCGGCCGAAGAGGCGCTCGATGAGATCATCGACCACCTCCAGGGCAGCCATATGGCCTTTATCGCTGCCGGTATGGGCGGTGGCACGGGCACCGGGGCCGCTCCGGTTATCGCGCGCGCGGCACGGGAACAGGGCATCCTGACGGTCGGTGTCGTCACCAAGCCGTTCCAGTTCGAAGGGCGTCATCGCGCCAATCTCGCCGAAGAAGGCATCGAAGAGCTGCAGCACTTCGTGGATACCCTCATCGTCATCCCGAACCAGAACCTGTTCCGGATCTGCAATGAG
>JAURLR010000142.1 GCA_030831135.1 Alphaproteobacteria bacterium | reverse complement strand
TTTACCGGCGCGAACCTGGAAGGGTCGGACCTGTCTGGGGCGGATATGACCGCGACCGATCTGAGCAATGCGGTTCTGGCGGGGGTCGATATGACCACGGCGACACTCCACCAGACGATCATGAACAACGCGATGACCGACAATCCGGTCGGGATTCCGATGATCGACCTCGATCCCCCGGCGTTTGAACAGCTGGAGCAGCATGTCCGGTTTATCGAATCCGATGGGGCTGCGGGTGCGCCAGCGGATCTGTCGGGGGTGGATATGCGTCCGCTCGAGCGCATGGCCCATCTCAACCTCGCCGCTCTTCGGGCCCGCAAGACAACCTTCTATGGTCTCGATATGTGTGGTGTGAAGTTGCAGGGCGCGCAACTGGAGGGTGCCGATTTTCGGACATCCAATCTGGAAAGTGCCGATCTGCGCGGTGCAAATCTCAGTGGCGCGAACTTTTCCGGTGCCATTCTTCGCGACTGCAATATGGGGCCTTTGGTCATCGACGAGACCCGACGACTGCCCACCCAGCTGGTGGAAGCCAATCTTCAGCGCGCCGACCTGCGGGGCGCAGATCTCGCGCAGGCTGTGCTCGACAGGGCTGATCTGTCAGGCGCACGGCTTGAGGGTGCGGATCTGACGGGCGCATCGATGACGATGATCCGTGACGACGCTGCCGATCCGGAAGCGCCGTAAAATGCTGCAACGCAGCACCACCGAGGATTTCTGACTCGCTTTCCGTCCGGATTCCTGTGCTAAGGTTTTGCCGTTAGCGTGCACCGCGGGGACGGGGCCACGCTCGTGAAGAGCAGAACCCTCGATTGGTACCGCGGCGCCCAGTGCGTCAGGATTTGCCAGGATGAGTGACATAGAGGCATCTGGCGGCGGCGGGGGAGAACGGATCTCGGCCACTGTCAAATGGTTTAACCCCATCAAGGGTTATGGCTTTGTCCAGCCATCGAATGGTGTGGGCGATGCATTCATTCATGTGTCCGTGCTGGAAGCTGCCGGACAGAAGGACCTGCCGGACGGGGCCGAGCTGGATTGCGAGATCGAGCAGGGACCACGCGGGCCCATGGTGTCGGTCATTCACAGCATCAGTGGCGGTACGCCCGAGGTGGCCGTTGCCAGCGATCCCGATGCCCCGGCTGTCGAAGGTGTCGTCAAGTTCTTCGATCCCAACAAAGGCTATGGTTTCATTATGCCGGACGGCGAAGGTCAGGATATTTTCGTGTCGGGCCGCGTCGTGGCCCAGTCCGGTCTTCGGATGCTGGATGCCGATGTCCGTGTGCGGGTGACCACGCGCTCGGGCGAAAAGGGACCGCTCGCCGTAACTGTCGAGTTGATCGTCGACGCCTGACCTACGCCGCAGGTAATTCTAGATTTCGTGGCGTGCGACTTTTGCCAGCCGCACGAGTTCTGCACGTGCGGATTCCGCATCGTCGACGATGGTGTCAAAATCCACCCGGGCCTCGGCGTCGTTGCGGGCCAGATCGCAGCCTTCCGGATCAATCCCGGTCATGCGCCAGTCCAGACCTGGCCGATCGGCATGGCTATGGGCATAGGCGCGAATCGCGGCCCGGTGATCGGCGTTCATGTGTTCCACGATGTCGGATTCTGCATCTGTCAGGGCTTCAAACCGCGCCGGGTCAAACATGACATCTGCGGCCGTCAGGGTTTCGATCCGTCCAAAGCCACCGATGAAGTGAACGCTTTCCGGCCGGAGCCGATACAGATGGAAGTCGGCAAAGGCCATGTGATTGCGTGCACCGTGGTGACGTCGCAGGAACCGCTCGCGCAATCGCGAATCGTCGCAAGGCTCCATGGTCCCGATGATGGTTGCGCGGGACATGTTGATCGCCTCCACACCAGGACTGGCGAACAGCATGGAGACGCGCGAATCCGCCTTGAAGTTCCGGGTGTGCCGGGCGAGGTCCGAGAGCAGCACGAGCGGCGTTGCGTCCAGCGTACAGGCGGTCAGGACGAGGCTGCCATAAGGTGCGCCGCCGGTTTCGTGGTCCAGGGTGGCAAGGGTGGCGGTGCGGTTTTTACGAATGAGCCGACGCGCCAGAAGGCTGCTCGGCTTTTCACGATCATCAATGGTCATAGCGGCGCGGAGATTAGCGAACCCGACGGGCCCTGCAAGGGTTTCATCGGTTATTTGGACATCCCATGGCCTTCACCCTGCTTCATGCCGTCGTTTTTCATGCTCTCGTGCTTCATGTCCATCTTTGGCATCGGTCCGCCAGATGCAGCGCGGGCGCCGGCGGCCTCGACCACCGCCTCGATCTCGACCGTGCCGGCATTCTCGAAGATCAGGGTCAGGGGGATGACGGTTTCCTCGAACAACGGCGCCTTCAGGCCGATCAGCATGACATGATATCCGCCCGGTGCCAGCATCACCGAGCCACCCGCGGGAATCTCCACGCCATCAACCCGGCGCATGCGCATCACATCACCATCCATGATGTGGTTGTGGATCTCCACCTTCTCGGCATCCGGCGTGGACCCGCCGATCAGCCGGTCGGCCTTGCCGTCCTTGGTGCTGATTTCCATGAACACAGCGCCCACCTTCTGGTTGGGTGCGGTGGCGCGCGACCACGGGTATGAAATCGTCAGATGTTCGGATTCTTCCACATGGGCTGTGGCGGGCAGGGTGGCTGTCAGCAGGATGACGGCGGCAAGGAAGGTCTTGATCATCGGTCTCTGTCCTGTGTGTCGGGCGGGTTCAGCCCTGTGCCGGGCTGTTCATGTGCTGGCGAATGGTCGCGGCAATGTCTTCGGGTGGTGTTCCGTAGCGGAACATGGAGGCGATCTCGCCGGTCGGCGCCAGCAGGTAGACGAAGGACGTGTGGTCCATCAGGTAATAGGTGTAATTCGGATCATCGGAGCGCTTGAAGAACACGCGGTAATTCGTGGCCACCTCGCGCACTTCGTCCTCGGTCCCGGTCAGGCCGACAAGGCGTTCATGAAACAGCGGGACGTATTCCGAAAGCACTTCGGGCGTGTCGCGTAGCGGATCAATGGTGATCATCACCGGTCGGACGCGTGCGCCATCGGGGCCCATCAGATCTATGGCTTCCGCGATCTGACCCAGTTCGGTCGGGCAAATATCCGGGCAGAAGGTGTATCCGAAATAGACAAGCGCATAGTCACCCGCCAGTTCCGCGTCGGTGAATTGTGCGCCGGTGTGGTCGGTCAGGGAAAAGGGCCCGCCAATATCCACGTTCACGACCATGCCGCCGACGGGCGCATTCTCGGGTGGGTCGTCATGGCTGAGATTGAGCCAGGCCCCCACGGCGAAGACAGCGACAACAAGCGCGACGATGGTGATGTGCAGTTTGCGGTTCATTGTTAAGGACTATGGCCTATCTGTCTGTTTGCGCAATGCGTCTTGCCGTCGCACATTTTTCTGATCCCGTTTGTGGCGATAAAATGGCCTCAGCCGAGAAACCCTTTTATTTGCAGGCCGATTGACCGACAAATATCACCGCAAATGCGCCATAATGGGGCGCCAGAGTGATTGAAGGCGGCATTCGACGTCAGAACCTCCGTACGATCACAATTAAGGGGACCCCGATACAATGGCCCAGACAATCGCGTTGGTCGATGACGACCGCAATATTCTTACCTCCATCACCATGGCCCTGGAAGCCGAGGGTTATCATGTCAGTACCTATGCTGATGGTGATGAGGCCTTGACCGGTTTGACCCAGACCCCGGTCGACCTTGCGGTTCTCGATATCAAGATGCCCCGGATGGACGGGATGGAGCTGCTGGGAAAATTGCGCAAATCCTCGCGCATGCCGGTTATTTTCCTGACATCCAAGGATGACGAGATCGACGAAGTGCTGGGCCTGCGGATGGGGGCGGATGACTACATCACCAAGCCGTTCTCCCAGCGCCTTCTGATCGAGCGAATCCGGGCCATCCTGCGCCGCGCGGAAGCCGAGCGGTCATCTCAGGGTGGTGAAAGTGACACCATTGTACGCCGGGGTGATCTGGTCATCGATCCGATCCGCCACATGTGCAGTTGGCGCGACAAGGAGGTCACCCTGACCGTGACCGAGTTCCTGATTCTCGAGGCCCTGGCGCAACGGCCCGGCCATGTGAAGAGCCGCGACCAGCTGATGGACGCGGCCTATGGCGAAAACATTTATGTCGATGATCGCACCATCGACAGTCACATCAAGCGCCTGCGCAAGAAGTTCCGTGACACAGATGACGGATTCAGCCAGATCGAGACGCTTTACGGAATCGGGTACCGTTACAAGGACAGTTGATCTGTACCGCGCCCGATTTGTTGCCGGTGTGAACCGTCACCGGGGGAAGGGATGACGATGGATGCCCGCCACACAGACGATGCAGGCCGCATGGACCGCGCGGATCGCGAGTCCCATGGTCGGCGGCGTGTGGAGTCCGACACGGAATCCCTGCCGCGCTGGCGTGCTTCCCTTCGTACTGTCTTTTCCTGGCTGCTGCGGCGGCGTCCCTCGTCCTCGCTGACGCGGCGAATTCTGGCGATCAATCTTCTGGTGCTTGCCGTTCCGGTGGGCGGTTTCTTTTTTCTCGACCAGTATCAGGAGGGCCTGATTAACGCCGAGATCGAAGCTTTGCGTGTCCAGGGAGAGGTCTTTGCCGGTGCTTTGGGGGCAGGCGCGGTTGTGATTACGCCCGGTGTCGGACAGTTGGTTGACCCGGTCCGCGCAAGCCTGATGCTGCGCCGACTGACAGCGCCGACCCAGACCCGGGCGCGTTTGTTTTCCGAGAACGGCACCCTGATCGCCGATACCCAGGCACTCATAGATCCGCGTGGACTGGTGCGGGTGCGCGAGCTTCCCCCCACCGATGACTTTGCCCCCTGGGCCTGGGCCCGGAAGCGGTTTCTGGCCATTCTCGACTGGTCTCCCCGTCACGGAGAGATACCGATCTATCAGGAGCGATCCCCCCAGCGGGCCAGCGACTATCGCGAGACGATCGCTGCCCTGACCGACGAGCCCAGTGCGAGTGTGCGCCGCCACGCATCGGGCGGCATGGTGATTTCGGTCTCGATTCCGGTCAAACGCTACAAGCAGGTTGTCGGTGCGCTCATGCTCTCCCATGGCAGCGGAGAGATCGAACGTGCCATGCGCGCCATCCGTGTCGATATCCTGCAGGTCTTCGGGGTGGCCCTGGCGGTCACCATCCTGCTGTCGGTCTATCTGGCGGCCACAATCGCGCGGCCGCTTAAACGGCTTGCTGCGGCGGCCGAACGGGTGCGTGCCGGATCCGGCCGACACACGGCCATTCCCGACTTCGCAGGACGGCGTGACGAGATCGGCGATCTGGGACGTGACCTGCGCGCCATGACCGAGGCGCTCTGGCAACGCATGGACGCCATCGAGCGATTTGCCGCTGACGTCTCCCATGAACTCAAGAATCCGCTGACATCCTTGCGCAGCGCGGTGGAGACGGTGGCCCGGGTCGAGGACCCGGCACAGCAGAAGAAGCTCATGTCGATCATTCTCGATGACGTGTCGCGGCTGGACCGGCTGATCAGCGATATCTCCGATGCCTCGCGGCTGGACGCAGAACTGAGCCGTGACCCGCCCTCGGATGTGGATTTGCGGGATGTTCTCGGTGCGATGATCGAAATCCTTGCCGCAACCTCCGAGACACGGATCGTGCTTGATATGGAGTCGGGCAGTGACCTGACGGTTTGCGCATTCGAGGATCGGCTTGGTCAGGTGTTTCGTAACATTATCACCAATGCCCAGTCCTTCAGTCCGCCCGATGGCCGTATCCTGATCTCGGCGTCACGGACCAATCGCCGGGAGGGCGATATCATTACGGTGACCGTCGATGATGAGGGGCCGGGCATCCCCGAAGCCAATCTGGAATCGATCTTTCGGCGGTTCTACTCCGACCGGCCCACGATGGGCCCGGACGGAAAATCCGAACGGCTGGGGACCCATTCGGGTCTCGGGCTGTCCATTTCGCGACAGATTGTCGAGGCCGCTGCGGGTGAATTGTGGGCGGAGAACCGGCGCGGTGTGGACAACCGCATTGAGGGCGCGCGGTTTGTCGTCCGTTTCCCTGCAGCCTAGAGAACGATCAGCAGCAGCAGTGGCAGCGTGGCCAGCGAGATCAGGGTGGAAACCATGATCACGCCTGCCACCTGTTCGGCGCTGTTGTCGTAAAGCTGTGCCCAGAGATAGGAAAACAGCGCGGCGGGCCCTGCGGATTGCAGGATCACGACGCCGCGGGTGACGGGGTCCAGGTCGAGAAAATCCGTAATCACGAGCGCGGCCAGCAGGCCGAGGCCGATCCGCAGCACCGAGACATAGATGCTGTTCTGCAGGCTGAGGATGTTCAGCCGTGCCAGCGCGACGCCGAGCGCAAGAAGGTTCAGGGGGATCGCCGCGCCGCCGATCAGCTTGGTGGTGTTCAACGCCCAGGCCGGCGGTGTCGTGGCTGTAAGCAGAAACACCAGGGACAGAAGGGCAGAGTAGATCAGCGGCTGCCGAATGACGATTTTGTAAGAGAGCTTTCCCGCTGCGATGAGCTGGCAGACCGTGTACTGGACCAGCGCGTAGATCGTGTAGCTGGCGATGGCGAGTGCCAGTCCGGCTTCCCCGAAGGCAAACAGGCCAAGCGGCAGCCCGAGATTTCCGGAGTTCGGGACCAGGATCGGGGGTAGAAACGCCCGGAGCGGCAAGCCCTTGAGTTTCAGGGCGAGCGCCCCCAATCCTCCTACGCTGACCATCACAAGGATGGTGGCAATGGCCACCTGTCCATAGGCGGCGAGCGAGATATCCAGGCCGGTCATGGTCGCAAACACCAGACAAGGTGTGAGCACATACACCGTGGATCGGGTGACGAACTCCGTCGGGAAGTCCACACCGCTGCGTTCCCAGCCATAGCCGATGGCCACGGTCACGAAGATCGGAATGAGAATGGCGGCGAATTCGGAGAACACGGATCGGGTTCGTTTGACGAAAATTGGCGGGCGGGGCGGTGGCAATCATGTCCGACTTAGCATGCACTCTTTGAGCTGTCGCGATCATCATCGTGCAGGACAGCCATGCCAGTGGCGGGTTATGATCGCGACAACGTGCAATCCATCAAACGAGTTGCGCATCTGCGATTGCGTGGATAGGCTGCTTTCATCTTATATAAGACTGGTTTGCGCGGGTTTGGATAAACAAACGCGGCGTGCGCCGTGGTGAACCTGAGAACAGTGGGGAACTGAAATGAAGCAGATCAATGTTGGTATTATCGGACCGGGCTGGTGCGGCGGAATTCGTGCAAATGCATGCGCCATTCACCCGCTGGTGAATGAACTGCACCTTGCCGAGATTAATCCCGAGCGGCTGGCTGTCGTGAAGGGGGAAACGAACCCCACGTCAACGACCGATGACTATCACGAAATTCTGCGCAACCCGGATGTGGACGCCATGTTCATTTCCGCGACCCCGGAATCGACCCACTATCCGATGATCCGGGACTGCCTGACCGCAGGCAAGCATGTCTTTGTGGAAAAGCCGATCGCTTCGACCATGGAAGAGGCCGACGAGGTCATCTCACTGGCCGAAAAGAAGAACCTGAAATTCACGGTCGGCTATTCCCAGCGCTTCAAGCCGAAATTCGCCTTCGTGCACAAGGCCATCAAGGACGGCACCATCGGTGAGCCGGTGACCTGCCTGGTCAGCCGGAACGTGACGCGTGAACTTGGTGACAAGATCACCGGGCGCACGAAGATGTCTCCCGCTGCGATGGAGGCCACCCACGATCTCGATTTCCTGCTCTGGTGCCTCAAGCCGCGCAAGCCGGTCCGGGTCTACTCGCAGCAATCGGGCAAACTCTACGCCCGGAACAGCGATACGCCCGATCATCAGTGGATCATGGTGACGATGGATGACGGTACGACGATCACCGTCGGCGCCGGCTGGATCCTGCCGCTGGGCTACAAGAACTATTCCCAGTGCTGGATTGAGGTGATTGGCACCGATGGTGCGCTGACCATCGATGATACCCACAAGGACGTGCAGATCAACACGGTCAAGGACAGCATCCAGTATCCGATGTCGACGATGCCGGGCGAACCGGTCGACCATGTCTTTGCCGGACCGATGAAGGCCGAGACCGATCACTTCATCGAGGCGATCGCACTTGATCGCCCGGTCATGGTGCAGCCTGCCGAAGCGCGTCTGGTCATGGATGTGTACACGGCAGCTGATCTTTCGGCCGAACGCGGTGAGCCGGTCCTGCTGCCACGTAA
Source organism: Alphaproteobacteria bacterium (assembly GCA_030831135.1). Classification (GTDB taxonomy): domain Bacteria; phylum Pseudomonadota; class Alphaproteobacteria; order UBA6615; family UBA6615; genus JABJAG01. The sequence continues at coordinate 2,367 of JAURLR010000142.1, read as the reverse complement.
CGACATCTCGGGTTCGATGGCTGCCGAATAGGGCTCGCCCTACGCTGTTTGACATGGAGTGGTGGCATCGGGTCTCTATTCGGTTCCAGGCCCAAAACCCGGTCCGTCAAAGTTGAAAATCAAAAGCAGGCGGTGATCCAATCCGGGTCGCCGCCTGTTTTTTGCTAGACTATCGCTTGAATTCGAGGGGAGGGAACAATGGACAACGGAATCTGGGCCACCTGGTACGATCTGCCTGAAGACGGGCGGGACGAGTATCTCGACTGGCTCCATAGTGAGTATCTGCCGACCCTTCAGGCCAGGGCGGGGATTGCCTGGGCGGCGCATTACCGGAGCGATGGCGGCGGACCGGATATGCAGAAAGTGCGCGACATCTTTCCCGAAACCCAGAACACCAAGGACCTTGGCACCGGGACCCAGTTCCTGATGCTCGTCGGCGCGCCCGAACCGTGGACGCTGCTCTCGCCCAGTGTGATGGATGAACAGGCTGCGCTGACGGGGCAAGCACGCAAGATGCTCGATCTTCGTGAAGGTGTGCGCCCGTGCATCTTCACGACCTTTGCGCGGGTCGACGGACCGGATATGGGGATGCGTCCGGCGGGTACCACCCCGGGACCGGCGATCCAGATGGGCAGCTTCCGGATTGGCGACCTGAAGAACGAATTCGACGTCGGTGCCTGGTATGCCCAGTATCGTCTGCCGCATATGGCGCAGATGAAGGGCTGTATCGCGGCGCGCGTGATGGTGTCCGTGGCCGGCTGGGCCAAGTATTCGGTTCTGTATGAGTTCACCTCTCTACAGGCCCGGATGGACGGTTTCGAACTGCCCCATGAGGCACTTGCGCTGGATGAAGAGGAATGGACCGGACGCGTTATCCGCTACACGCAGCACACACCGGGTTCACCCACGGTGGGCGAGCGTATCTGGCCGCCGGTCCTATAGAAACAGGAAGGGAAATCATCATGGCAAATCTACCTTTGATCAGTGACGAAGAGGCCACGCCGGAATAGACGGCGATTTTTGACGGGTCGCGCGCCCTGCTGGGCCGGGTGTCCAATTCAACACGTCTGGCTGCAGCATCACCGAAACTGATGCAGCCCCTGATGGGGTTCTTCATTGCCGCTCTGCGGCAGGAAATCACCGGCGAGCTGGATGTCTGGACCAAGATGCTGGTCATCGTGAAGACCTCGATGCTCAACGGATGCGCATACTGCATTGGTCACAACACCACGCTCGGACGCGCCCTCGGCCTGACCGACGAGCAGACCCTTGCGCTCGAAGGTGACTATCGCAATTCCGATCTGTTCACCGACGCTGACAAGGCCGCGATTGCCTGAGCCGAATGCCTGACCGAACGGAACTACCATCGCGACAAGACAGCGATGGCCGAACTCAAGACCCATTTCAATGATATCCAGGTGCTCGAGATTACCATGGTCTCGGGCTTCTTCAGCTTCTGGAACCGCTTCAACGACGCAATGGAACTCGATATTGAGGATGCCGACAACATGAACCGGTTCAAGAAGTCGAAGGTCCTCGATCCCGCGGATTATGTCGCTTACATGCGTTCGTGCTGGTGGAATGCCGAGGACGCGTTGGATGAATATCAGGCCAAGGCCGCTGAGTAGAGAACAGGACGTCAGACCAATGGCAGAATTCGATATCAAGTTCAGTGGCTATCAGGGCCCGCGTTCGATCCACAACCGGGCCGTACAGGTCTTTGGGGATTCCCTTGCCGATAAACTGGGTGATCGTGTCGGCTTCGAACAGGTGCTTAACGTGACCGAACAAGGACACAAGGCGGCCGATCTGCTGACCATGGTCGCATCGGGCGAAACGACTTTGTGCTATTTCTCGTCGAGTTATCTGGCGGACAAGGTGCCCGAGATCGCCTTGTTCGACTTACCCTTTCTGATCCGCGACCGGGCGCAGGCCTATGCCATGCTCGACGGGCCGCTGGGCAAGCTGGTTGTCGACAAGATGGCCGAAGCCGCCGATTTCCGTATCGTGGCCTGGTGGGACAATGGCTTCCGGCACTTCTCCAACGGGGTGCGCCCGATTCGCACGCCGGCGGATTGCGAAGGGCTGAAGATCCGGACCCTGTTCAGTGCGCTCCAGCAGGAAAGCTTTGCGGCGATGGGGTTTGTGCCGGTGCCCCTCGATGTGGCTGAACTTCCCGGCGCCTGTGCGGACGGCACGGTCGATGCCCAGGAAAACCCGCTGACCAACACCTTCAATTTCGGGATCAACGAACACCACCGCTGGATCACCATGAGCGCTCATTTCTTCGGGCCATGCGTTGTGCTGGCCCACAAGAAAACCTGGGATTCATGGCCCGCGGAGGTGCGAGCGGCGGTCAAAGACTCC
>JAURLR010000141.1 GCA_030831135.1 Alphaproteobacteria bacterium | reverse complement strand
TTGCGGCCGAAGGTGCGGAAAACGGCGACGCCACCGTGGATTACGCGATTCGCCACCGCGACATCGTGGCAAGCTTCGGGCGTTTTCCCCACCGCAACGGCATCCTTGGTCGTGAGAGCACGCCCGAGGAAATCGAGTTGCTCAAGGACCCGAGCGCCTCGTTCTAGTTTCAGGGCAGGTCGGCGAGAACGAGCTCTGCATCCCCCCTGGCGGTGATGCGAATCTCTGACTCATCGACGACAACCACACCGTCGCGCTCTTGGGCCGTGGTCCCGTTGATCTCGAGCACGCCTTTCGAGGGCACCAGATAGGCCTTGCGGCCAGCGCCCAATGCGTGGGTCACGCTCTGCCCGTCGCGCAGGGTTGCGCCCAGCAGGGCAGCATCCTGATGGATGATTGGCACATAGGTATTCGTGTCTTCCGCGCGTCCAGAGGCCAGCATGACAAGCTGCCCGGCATTGTCTCCACGAGGGAAGGTTCGCGTCTCCCAGCGTGGGGCGTGTCCCTGCCGGTCGGGGGTAATCCAGATCTGGAAAATCTGGGTTGTTTCGTCCTCGATATTGAATTCGGAATGCTGGATGCCGGTTCCCGCGCTCATGATCTGGACATCACCGGCCTCGGTGCGCCCGCGATTGCCCAGATTGTCTTCATGGGTGATGGCGCCGTGACGGACATAGGTGATGATTTCCATGTCGCGATGCCCATGGGGCGGGAAGCCCGACTGTGCTGTGATGGTGTCATCATTCCAGACGCGCAGGGGGCCGACCCCCATGCGTTTGGGGTCCATGTAGTCGGCGAAGCTGAAATGGTGGTAGGCATCGAGCCAGCCATGATTGGCATGGCCAAGCGTGCCAAAGGGTCTGATCTCGATCATGCCGCGTCCTTCATGTCATTCCGGTTGTGCGGGGCGGCGAAATCGATATCCGGTCCCAGGGGCACAATCCGTGTCGGGTTGATGCTTTCATGGCTGGCGTAATAGTGCCGCTGGATATGGCCGTGATCGATGGTCGAGGCCACGCCCGGGGTCTGGTAGAGATCGCGGGTGTAATTCCAGAGATTGGGATAGTCGACCAGCCGGCGGATGTTGCACTTGAAATGCCCGAAATAGACCGGATCGAACCGCAGCAGGGTGGTGAACAGCCGCCAGTCCGCCTCGGTCTGCTGGTCGCCCACCAGATAGCGGCGGGTTGAAAGACGTTCCTCCAGCCAGTCCATCGTTTCAAACAGCTCTGTCACCGCCGCGTTGTAGGCGTCCTGCGATGTGGCAAAGCCCGAGCGGTACACGCCATTGTTGAGGGTGTGATAGATGCGTTCGTTCACGGTATCGATTTCAGCCTGCAAGGGCGCGGGGTAGAAATCAGCTTCGGGGTTTTTCGCGAAGGCATCGAAGGCACTGTTGAACATCCGGATGATTTCAGAGGATTCGTTGCTGACGATGGTGTTGCGCTGGAGGTCCCAGAGGATCGGCACCGTGACCCGGCCGCTGAAGTCGGAATCGGCGTGCTGGTAGACCTGATACAGGTAATCCGCCCCGATCACCGGATCGGGAACCACGCCTTCGCCGTCCTCGAAGGTCCAGCCGTTTTCGGCCATGATCCAGTGGACAACCGAAACCGAAATCACATCCTCCAGTCCCTTCAGCGCGCGGAAGATCATGGCCCTGTGAGCCCATGGGCAGGCGTGACAGATATAGAGGTGATAGCGCCCCGGCTCGGCCTTGAACCCGTCCGTCCCGGTCGGCCCGGCAGAGCCGTCTGCTGTCACCCAGTTTCGGAACGAGGTTTCCGGGCGTTTGAAGGCGCCGTCCTTGCCGTCGGATTTCGGTTCCGTGGCGTGCCATACGCCTTCGATCATCACACCCATTTTCGTCGCTCCTGATTGCCGCAATCACCCTCGCATCCGGCGTAAGATTGGTTTGCACAGAATGGTTGTCGAGTGGCACCGGCAGAATGGTGTTCGGAATTCGAACATCTGTGCGTCAGGTGGCCGGGTCTGATGACGCCGTCCGATCTAACGCCCCTCGCGCCGCCATGCCCCAACCAGAAGGGCTCCGATCAGCAAGAGCAGTGAAAGTGCTGGAAGCAAGGGAACTTCGCGCACGCCCCGGACGGCTGAAGCGTCGTTTCTTTGGAACGCCAGCCAACGGGACGAGCCGCCATCCGAGCGGGTGTCGGCAAGCGCCCGCCCGGGGCGTGTGCGACGCAGATCGGGGCTGCCATTGTCGGAGAGCCAGGTTACGCCGCCGCCACTCGCTGCGGAAACGGGCCGCATCAGAAGGTCGGTCGCCGTGACATCGGCAAACTCGATCGGGTTGATCGTGCCCACGCCAGCCACGGTCGTGCGGGTGCCATCGTCGAAGCGATAAATCCCCGGGTCGGTGACCGCGATGCGTCCGGTGGCGCGTCCATCGCCTTGCTCATCGAGAACAAGCTGGGTTTCTTCTCCCGTCGGGCCGGTCACGAAGACCGGTGCCAGATCGGGTGTCAGGCTGCGGCGGGTGATCTCGATGGTGTCTCCCCGGACAAAGGCGGTCAGGCGGTCTTCCTCGAGTTCGGGTTCCTTCATCAGCCAATGGGCAAGGCGGCGCAGCAACTCGTTGTGGGGGCCACCACCTTCATAGCCACGGGCCCAGAGCCAGATATGATCGCTGAGAAACTGCCCGACACGTCCCTCGCCGACGCGATCAAGAATCAGGAGCGGCCGGTCATCCGGGCCGTTCATCACCACGGTGCCGGATTTCGGGCGGGCGTCAATCTGCCGGAACCAGCGGCCCCAGGTCGGGTTTTCGTCAGGATTGTCTGGCAGCCCTGTCAAATGTGCGGTGACCGGGTGCCGACGACCGGCTTCGTTGACCTCTGCCCGGTAGGGCTCCGTGAACACGTCGCCTGTCGGCTCTCCCGGCAAAACAGCGGCCAGCGCCGTGCGGTAGAGGCTGGTGATCGGTGTGACCTCAGGCCCTGCTGCTTCCAGCAGTGCCCCGCCGGACTGCACATAGTTTGCGATGTTGCGCAGATAGATCGACGGCAGGATGCCCATCCGCTGATACCGGTCAAAGATGATCAGATCGAAATCGTTGAGCTTCACCTCGAACAGCTCCCGATAGGGGAAGGCAATCAGGCTCAGTTCGCGGACCGGGGTGCCGTCCTGCTTGTCCGGCGGGCGCAGGATGGTGAAATGCACCAGATCGACCGAAGGGTCGGCTTTCAGGAGATTGCGCCAGGTGCGCTCGCCGGGATGGGGCGCGCCTGAGACGAGCAGGACCCGCAGGCGGTCGCGAATGCCGTTGATCGTGACCACCGCCCGATTGTTGGCCAGAGTCAGTTCCTGCTCACCTTCATCCACGGCCAGTTCGAACACACTGGGCCCGCCGCGATCCACAATGATATCGATGGAATGATCGACGCCAACGGGAACCAGCGTGGTTTGTCCGCGGGTTTCACCGTCGCGGCGAATGGTGATCTGTGCCTGCCGCGCGCGGACCGCACGAGGTTCGTCAACCCGCAAGGTCAGACGGACTTCATCGCCGACGATCCCGAATCCGGGGCTTTGCACAATGGTCAGCCGGCGATCCCCGGCGTCCCGTTTGCCGGTCACCACGGTGTGGATCGGTGCGGTGACATTCAGGCTTTGCGTTCCTGACGGCGCGTCGTGGATGCGTCCATCGGTGACCAGCACGGCACCGGCAAAGCGGTCTTGGGGAATATCGACGAGCGCGCGCTCCAGCGCCCCCAACAGATAGGTGCCGTCGCGCAATCCGACAGGTGCTGCGCTGCGATCTGTATCGACATCCGGCACCTCGACGACGCGCAGTTCGAAATTCTGCTGGGTTGCTGCCCAGTCCTGTAAGTCATCAAGTGCTGAATCGCTCTGGGAGGTGCGGTCGCCGATGGACTGACTTGGTGAACGATCCACCACGACAAGCCCGATATCCGAAAGCGCCTCGCGCTCTTCAAGCACGAGCGAGGGGTTTGCCAGCGCGGTCAGGAGGCCGCTGATCGCAAGCGCCCGCCATGTCAGGCCCGGGGCTGGACGTCCTGGACGCGGCGCCAGAAATCCCAGCGCGAGGATCAGGGCAGCTCCGCCAGCCATCAGGCCGAGCCCCAGAAGGGGCAGGAGTGGATCCCAGACGATCAGAAGATTTCCCATCATCCCGTCCTACTGGCCCAGCCGTTCGAGGATTTCGTCCACATGTACCTGGTCAGCCTTGTAGTTGCCGGTCAGCGCATACATGACCAGGTTCACCCCGAACCGGAACGCCAGTTCACGCTGGCGGGCGCTGCCCGTCACGAGCGGGAACATGGGGCGGCCGTCCACATCGATGGCCCAGGCGGCGGCATAATCGTTCGAGCCGATGATCACCGAAGACACGCCGTCATTGACGCGCTCGTCGGCCTGCTGGACCCAGACCTGCCCGCCGACCCAGCGGCCGGGAAAATCCTGCAGCAGGTAAAACGCCTTGGTGAGGACGTGGTCCTGGGGCACCTCGATCAGGGCCGGGATATCCAGACCTTCAACAAGTCCGCGCAAGGTCCGGGTGCCGGGCCCGACCCCGCCAATGCCCGAGAGGCTTTGGTCACGGGTGTCAAAGATGATCGTCCCGCCATTGCGCAGGAACTGGTTGATCCGGCTCCTTGCGTCGTCCGAAAGAGGATTCTGCCTGTCGGTCATCGGCCAGTAGATCAGCGGGAAAAAGGCGAGCTCATCCCGTTCGATGTCCAGTCCGATCGGTGCGCCCGGCTCGATGGAGGTGCGGCGGGAGAGGATTTGACCCAGACCGGAAAGGCCGGCCCGGCTGGTTTCATCGATTTTGGTGTCGCCGGTCAGCACATAGGCAAGATGGGTTTGTTCGGTCGCCTCCAGCGCAAAAAGATCGCTGGATTGCGCCTGTGCGGGACTTGGCGCGAGCAGGGCGCTTGCCCCGAGCAGGGCCACACATAAAGCGGCTGCCGTTGCTGCATGGCGACCGGGCAGGTGGCCACGCAGTCCCAGCGAAATCAGGAAGTCGACAAGCAGCAAGGCGAAGGCTGCGACCAGAAGCCAGACCCGCAAATCGATCTGTTCAGAGGGGCCATAGGAGGCAAGCTCAACCCCGGGGGCACGGGATTCGAAAACGACCGGCGAAAGGCTGGGGCCCAGATTGAAGGCGAGCCGGCTTTCCGGCGTGCCATAGAAGCCCGGAGGCGCTGCGGGTCCGGGGATGATTTCGGCAAGGTCACCGGCTGGAAGCGGGCGCGCGGTCGTCCGGGCATCGCTCAGGCGCCCGAACCCATCGAGGTTCGAGAGCGGCGGCAGGGGGCCGGTCGTGGCTTCGGTGCTGACGCCCTGACTAAGCGCGATGAGACGTCGCAGCATGTCGACATAAGTGCCCGACAGGGCCAGCGACGACCATTCCGCGTTCGCTGTCGTGTGATAGAGCACGAGCCATCCCTCGCCGCGTTTTTCCCCGGTCACGAGAGGTGTGCCGTCATTCAGCCGCGCCCACGTCTTGCCGGCAAGCTCGGGGGAGGGCTGGGCGAGAACCTGACGCTGAACCAGGATTTCGTCCGAGGCGATCAATCCTGCGAAGGGCGACGTCTCGTCGAACGGGGCCATCGTGGCGGGGCGTTCCCAGCTCATCACGCCACCAAAAACGCGCCCGCCCCGGCGCAGCGCCACCGGGAGCAGTTCATCGCTGCCTTCGGCCAGATTTGGTCCGGCAAATCGCACCAGCACACCGCCCGCAGCAATCCAGCGATTCAGGCTTTCGATTTCGGTGTCTGTCAGATTTCCGATATCCGAGAGAAACAGCACAGCCAGCCGACGTTCGAGCAGTTCGGCAATCGTGCCCGTGCGAATATCGGCGAAGGGTTCGAGGGCCCGGTTGATGTAGAACGCGTTGCCGAGCAGCGGTTGATCGACCTGTGCGATATCACCCGACACCAGCCCAACGGGACGGCGCCGGGACGATTCGTCGAACAGCATCGTGGCGCCAGCCGATGATGTGTCCTCGATCACCACGCGCGCAATCCGGTTGCGGACTTCACTGGGGATCGTGATCGTCGCTTCCGTGGTCAGGGCGTTCTCGGGAAAGTTTGCTGTTTCTCGGGCCAGAAGCCGTCCGGCATCGTCGCTGGCGACCAGTGCGACCGGTTGCTCGAACCCACGCGACACGCGCGTTACCTGCAAGCGCAGACCGTCAGCGGCGTTCTCACTTTCCGACAGATAGAGCGGTATCTCGCTCGGCGCGGGCTGGATGATGCGTAGCGCGCCAAGTCGCTGGAGGGCGGCTTCGAGAATCCGCGAGCGGCTCTCCTGCGCAGCCGCTTCCGGTTCGGCCATGCCGCTGCCCAGCCAGACGGCTGTCGCTGATCCGGGGAGGTCAAGCGCTTCGATCTGTTCCAGCAGGGCTGCGTGGTTGCCAGCCCAGGGGAGTGGTGTCAGTCCCCGAATGCGGTCCCGGGCTTCGGCTGCCGAGAGCGGGCGAAGCGGCTGGCGGGTCGTGGTCTCAGCCTGCGTACTTGTGGCGATATAGACCGCCCGGCTTTCCCGGTCTGCTTCGTCGATCAGGGCCAGCGCGGTTTCCCGACGAATGTCCCAGTGGTCGCCTGCGCTCCAGTCATTGTCGATGGCCAGAAGAAGCGGCCCGCTGCCGCGCAGAAGCCGACCGGGATCGAGCACCGGATGCGCAAGCGCCAGAATGACCAGCGCTGCGAGAAGGAGGCGCAGGGCAAGCAGCCACCACGGTGTCCGGTGGGGTGTTTCCTCGCTTTGCGGCAGTCCGAACAGCAGGCGGATCGCAGGGAACACAACGCGTGAGGGTGCGGGCGGAACAGCGCGCAGCAGCCACCACAACACGGGCAGGCTCGCCAGCGCCACAAGCAGCCAGGGCACGGCAAAGGAGAGAGTGCCGAAGGTCAGCATGGTGGCTCAGCTTCGCGCATGGAGCGTCTCTGCCATGTTGGTGAAGAGGCTGAGCATTGCCGGTTCGGGCCGCGCATCGGTGTGGTGGCAGGCATAGGTCCACTGTGCCCGTCGCGCAAAAATGCGCAACTCCGATTGCAGGTGTTCAAGTCTTTCGCGATAGGATTCGCGCAGGGCTTCGGCGCGGCCCACCAGCAGGTCGCCTTCGGATTCAAGGCCGCGAAACTGGGTCCGTCCGCGAAACGGCAAGCTCACCTCGCTGGGGTCGAGGATTTGCAGGAGGTGGCCGCGCACCCCGCGGGCTGCCAGACGCCCCAGAAATTCCAAGAGCTTTTCCTCCTCGACCAGAAAATCACTGATCAGGACCACGGTGCTGTAACGCGGCAGGGGCGGCGGGACGGGAAGTTCTTCATTGTCTGGTTCGCGCGACATGTCGCGCATCACGCTCATCGCAATCCGGTCGAGCACGGCACGGCCGGTTGCCGGTGGTTCGGGTTTGTCCAGCAGCGCGATGCGTTCGCCGCCGCGCGTGAGCAACGAGGCGAGCGCCAGTGTCAGAACAGCAGCCCGTTCCTGTTTTTCGGGCAGGTTGCGGTTCGAGTGGTAGCGCATCGACGCGGAGACATCCGGCCAGAGCCAGACGCTTTGTGCGGCTTCCCATTCGGTCTGCCGGACATAGAGATGGTCGGACCGGGCCGAGCGGCGCCAGTCGATCTGTTGCGGGCTGTCACCGAATTCGAAACGCCGGTACTGCCAGAAGGTCTCGCCCTGACCGACCCTGCGCCGCCCGTGCACACCCTGTGCGACGGTTGACGCCACCCGGTCGGCGGCCACCAGCAACGGCGGAAAGCTTGCCGCGATCGCCTCGCCCTGGGCGCGGGCCGGCGAATCAGACGTCGTTGGGGTGTCGGGGATGATGCTCATGATGGCGGGAGGGTTTCGAGCCGCAGACTATTTGAACGGATCGCAAAGGCGATCGATCACGTCGTCGAGGGTTCGCCCGTCGGCACGTGCGGCAAAGTTCAGGGCCATCCGGTGCCGCAGCACGGCGGGCGCAAGTGCCACCACATCGTCAACCGAGGGCGACACGCGACCTTGTAGAAGGGCGCGCGCGCGCGTGGCGAGCATCAAGGCCTGGCTGGCGCGGGGGCCGGGGCCCCATGCGACCCAATTGGCGATGTCCTCGCGATCCGAAACGCCGGGTCGTCCCGAGCGGACCAGCGCGAGGATTGCATCCACGACGCTTTCCCCGACTGGCAGGCGACGCACCAGTTTCTGCGCCCGGATCAGTTGTGCTGCATCGATCACCTGGCTTGGGCTGCGATCCTCCAGGCCGGTCGTGACCAGCAGCATCTGGCGTTCGGCGTCGGGGTCGGGATAGTCGATCTGCACCTGCAGCAGGAAACTGTCGAGCTGGGCTTCGGGCAGCGGGTAGGTGCCTTCCTGTTCGATCGGGTTCTGGGTGGCCAGCACATGAAACGGCTTGGGCAGCGGGTGGGTCTGGCCTGCGACGGAAACCTCGCGCTCCTGCATCGCCTGAAGCAAGGCGGATTGGGTGCGCGGGCTGGCCCGGTTGATTTCGTCGGCCATCAGAACTTGCGTGAAGACAGGCCCGGGAATGAACCGAAAGGCGCGTCCGTCCTCGGTTTCGTCGAGGATTTCCGAACCCACGATGTCGGCCGGCATCAGGTCGGGGGTACACTGCACGCGGCGGCTGTCGAGGCCCAGGACCGTGCCGAGAGTCTCCACCAGGCGGGTCTTGGCGAGGCCGGGCACACCGAGCAGAAGAAGATGCCCGCCCGAGAGAAGCGTGATGAGCGTTTCATCGATAACGCTTTCCTGGCCAAAAATGACCCGGCTGATTTCGTTGCGAACCTCCGTCAATTGTTCGCCGACCTGTTCGATGTCCTCGAAAATGGAATCTGTCATCGGAACGTCGAGTTCGGGGCGTACAAGGTCATGTGAAGGCATTACATTGCTCCTGCCGATGCTAGTGTGAGCGCATCATGTGTTCCGAATCCAGCAAATCCGCCGAAGCCGGCACTCCTGAAGGACTTCTCGATCGTCTCGACAAGTCCCGGAATTCCAACCCATCCACGCGCACGCCAGTCGATTGTGGCCATTTCGACATGCGAATCGCACGGGACGGGACGTGGTATTATCGCGGCTCCCCAATCCACCGTAAACCGCTGGTCACGCTGTTTTCATCGGTTCTCAAACGCGATGAAAATGGCCAGTTCTGGCTCGAAACGCCCGCCGAACGCGGTCGTATTGATGTCGATGACGCTCCTTTCACGGCGGTTGAGATGGATGTCGAGGGCACCGGGCCCAACCAGAGTCTCATATTCCGGACCAATCTTGACCAAATCGTGACCGCCGGGCCCGATCATCCCATCCGCATCGCGTTTGACGAATCGACCGGTGAACCCTCTCCGTATGTTCGGGTGCTGGACCATCTGGAGGCATTGCTGACCCGGTCGGTCTATTACGCACTGGCGGAGCTGGTCGTTGCGGACCGTGACGGCGGACCGCAGGGCGTCTGGAGCGATGGTGCGTTCTTTGCGCTGATGCCCGAAGCGGAATAGGGAATGATGGAATTGGACCGGGAACAGGTGATTGCGCGGGTCGGTGAAGCCCAGAGTCGCCTCGCGCGTCGGCGATCCTCGGGAGCTGCAATCACCCAGATGCTCGAGGTCGATTCAAACGGCGATCCGATGGACACTCCCAATCTACGCGGTGATCATGATCTCAACGAAGAAGGGATGCGGCCCGCCCCACCCCTGAAACCGGCGGCCGTGCTTGTGCCGCTGGTCGAACACGGGGCTGGATTCACCGTGTTGCTGACCCAGCGTTCGCCCGACCTGCGCGCCCATGCCGGGCAGATCAGCTTTCCCGGGGGCAGGATTGATCCCGAAGACTCATCTCCCGAAGACGCCGCCTTGCGGGAAGCCCATGAGGAAATCGGGATGCCGCGCGAATCTGCAGAACTGATCGGGCGGCTGGACACTTACGAGGTGCGGACCGGGTTCGCGGTCACGCCGGTTGTGGGACTGATCCGGCCGGGATTTGACGTGGTGCCCGAGCGGGGCGAGGTGGCCGATGTGTTCGAGGTGCCGCTGTCCTTCGTGCTCGATCCGGAGAACCATGAGCGCCACAGCCGCCTGATCCGTGGCAAGCGGCGCTATTTTTATGTCCTGCCGTTTGAGGAACGATACATCTGGGGGGCAACGGCGGGTATGCTGGTCAACCTCTACGAGGTACTCACAGGACAAAAGGCCCGCTGGCGCTGAGATCGCGCGGGCGGACCGGAACAAGATGACGCCGGCAACCAAGATACCCATTCAGGACTGGATGTCCGATCCCGCGACCCAGGCAGTTCTCGCGCCTTTCGTCGATTCGGATTCAGCGGGACCGGCGATCCTGTTTGTCGGGGGCTGTGTGCGCGATGCGTTGCTCGGGCGCCCTGTCGTGGATGTCGATATGGCGACGGTGCATACGCCCGAAGAGGTGATGCGCCGTCTGGATGCGGCAGGTGTCGGATATCACACCACCGGCGTGGAACACGGCACGGTGGCCGCACATATGGACAACCGCGTCTTCGAGATCACCACCTTGCGGGTCGATGTCGAGACCGATGGTCGCCACGCGAGGGTCGCCTACACCGATGACTGGGCGATCGATGCCTCACGCCGTGACTTCACCATCAATGCGCTTTATGCCGATGCGGATGGAAATGTGTTCGATCCGCTGGGTGGCATGGCGGATATCGAGGCACGTCGTGTTCGCTTTATTGGTGACCCAAACGAACGCATTCAGGAAGACGCGCTGCGGATTCTGCGGTTCTACAGGTTCAATGCACAGCTCGATGAGACAGGGCTCGACCCTGATGGGCTGGCCGCATGCCAGGCGCACGCCGGCATGCTGGAACGACTTTCGGGCGAGCGCATTCGAGACGAACTGTTCAAGTTATTGCGCGCGCCCGGCGTGTTCTGGATGCTGAGACATGAAGCCTATCCGGCGCTGCTCAAATGGTTGTTTCCCGAGCTGCCCAGCCTCAAGGACAGTTACGGTCTGGAGGCGGTGGCCATTGCGGAACGTAGCTGCGGTGACATGGATCCGCTTCGCCGGATTGCGGCCCTGATCGAGGCGTTTCCCTTGCGAAATGATGACGACGTTTCGGTTTTCAGGGCAAACGCGATGGCGATTGCCGCGCGTTTGCGGCTCTCGGGCGTGCAGTCGAAACGTTTGGCCCGGATGCTTGATCGGCCCAGAGATCTCGAGCCGCGCTGGGATGTCGAAGCAGAGATGGATTGGGATCACGCTTCGGCGATCCTCCCGCTTGGACGGATCTTCAGCCTGCGGCGGCGGTTGGCGCGGGAGAAAGAGATCGACCGCAGCTACCGGGCGCAGCTCTATGCACTTGATTCGGCCTCATGGCGCGATGCCGTCATACTGAACTGGGCCGGGCAGTTTGCGCATATCTTGCAAGCCGCAGAATACAATGCTCCGGCGCGCGAGATACCCGTTCAGCATTGGATTGACTTGCTCGGACTTCCCAAGCGTGAGCCGAAACCGGAATTTCCCCTTCGTGGAGCTGACGTTCTCGATCTCGGTGTGCCGCAGGGCCCCGAGATCAGCCGTCTGCTGAAAGCGGTGGAGTCCTGGTGGATTGACGGTGGCCTCAATGCGGAGCGGGATGCCTGTCTTGAAGAGCTCAAGCGGCGCGTGGGGCGCCTGCCCGATTCAGGCGGGCGGGTTTGAAACCCGCCCCTACAGTGCCGTGCGATTCTCTACCCAAAACGCGGTTTCTGGATCAAATGCCTGTAGGGGCGGGTTTATAACCCGCCCGCAGAGGCACAGGTTTATTGCGTGCGCACCAGCGTGCCCGACATGCGCACCTTCACGTCTTCGTCCTGCAGGCGCATGAAGGTGATATCCATGCCCTTTTCGGTCAGGCTGCGCCGGTAGACCTGAAGCTCCGAGCCGCCGGTTTCGTTGATGGCCAGCGAATAGACCGTCATGTCATTGCCCTTGATGGCCGCCCAGCGCACCGCTTCGCCCAGCAGCGGGTTGGGCAGTTCGGATTTCTGGAACAGCCCACCCGTTGGCGCGAGAATGAAGACGTTCTCCTTGTCCTCGACGGGGACGAAGTTTTCCTCGACCTCACGGCGTTTCACATCCTCGCCGGTGCGTGCGCCATTGGCGCCGCGGACCACCGTGATCCACTTCAGCGTGGAGCCGTCATCCTTGAAGCTCTCGATTGTGACATCCAGATCGCGCTCTTCGATCTCGTCCTCGCCAAGCACCTTGGCGCTGCCCGAGCCGACATAGAAGCCATAGAATTTCTCGACCAACTCGTTCGCCTGTGCGCCGGTTGCAGCGAATGCGAGAAACAAGGACGCGACAAATGCGCTGCGGATCGGGTTGCGGGAATGCATTAGCGAATGGCCTTTCCGGTGCAGGACTAGTTGCCGACCTTGACGAGGCGGGCGTCGACCTGGCGGATGGGTTCACCATCGGCGACATTCACGAATTTGAGTTTCATGCCGGTCCCGTCAAGCGTGCGATCATAAGTCTGGATCACGTATCCGCCGGTTGCCGTGATCCGCATCACATGGACGGAAAGGGTGCGTTCGTGAATCGCGGCCCAGCCAAGCCCTTCGGGGCTGCGGGGGTCTGTTGCGCCGACGGTGTTGTAGGTGCCGGGGGTTCCTGCGGGCAGGAACGACATTGTCTCGGTGCGCTTGCGGACATCGGGATTGTCGGGGTCGCCGCCACCCCGAATGACACTGGTCCATTCGACGGAAAAGCCCGGGGCCTCGGGTGCGATTTTCACATCGAGGTCGCGGACCGTTACGCCGAAATACAGGCTGTCGCTGTTCTCGGCGACACCCGAGCCCTGATAGTGGCCGTAAAAGGCTTCGATCGAAAGGTTGTCCGCCTGACTGGCGGTGGTGCCCGCCAGAAGAGTCAGTGCGAAAATCGGCGCAAGCAGCCGGAGGGATATGCGTTTCATGGGTGCTCCAAAATTCTGGTCTGGCACCAACATCTCCAGCGCGGGGACATCGGGGCAGGTTGCCGGTGGAACTTATATCAGGACCAACGCAGGACAAACTCCCTGTTTCAGGGCCAGGCTCAGGGCCAGGTCACCTCGGGCGGCAGTGACATCAGGATTGCTTCCACATTGCCGCCGGTTTTGAGCCCGAACTGGGTGCCGCGATCATACAGAAGATTGAATTCCACATAGCGGCCGCGGCGCTGCAACTGGTGCGCGCGTTGCTCGTCATTCCAGGGTTTGTCCATATGACGGCGGACCAGCCTTGGGTAGACGTCGAGGAAGGCGAGGCCCACATCGCGCGTGAAGGCGAAGTCGTTGTCCCAGTTTCCGGTGTCCACATAGTCGTAGAAGATGCCGCCGATTCCACGCGGTTCGTTGCGGTGGGGCAGGTAGAAATACTCGTCGCACCATTCCTTGAACTTCTTGTGGTAGCCCGGGTCGTGGGCATCGCAGGCGGATTTCAGGGCGGCGTGGAATGTCGCGGTGTCATCATCATCGGGATACATGGGGGTGAGATCGGCCCCGCCCCCGAACCACCCCTTCGAGGTCACGATATGCCGTGTGTTCATGTGGACGGCCGGCACGAGGGGGGACTGCATATGGGCGACGAGGGACACGCCGGCGGCCCAGAACTTTCCATCTTCCTCGGCACCGGGGATACGGGCGCGAAACTCTTCGGAGAATGTGCCCTCGACGGTGGAAATATTGACGCCGACCTTCTCGAAGACACGTCCGCGCATGATCGACATTTCACCGCCACCCCCGGGTTCTCCTGCCACATCCGGACGGGTCCAGGTCGAGCGCTCGAAACGGCCCGGTGCGCGATCCGACATCGTTCCCGAAAGATCGTCCTCGATGGATTCGAAGGCGCTGCAAATCTGGTCGCGCAGGCTTGCGAACCAGCTGGCGGCCGCCTGTTTCTGTTGTTCGTCGGACATCTTCCCCTGGCTCCTTCTAGCTTGCTGGAAACCCGTCGACCTGTCGGAGAGCTTCTCCCAGAGCAAAGGTCAGTGCCGTTACCACATTGAGGGAGCGGGCTTCGGGCAGCATCGGTATTCGGATACGCGCATCAGCGCAGTTGTGGACTTCGTCGGGCACACCGCTGCTTTCCCGACCCACCATGAGCGTATCGTTTGCATCGAATTTGAAGTCAACGTGCCGTTGTGTCGCTGTCGTGGTCAGAAGCACAAGCCGCGCGGGTTTTGTGTCGCGGACATACGCGCCCCATGAGATGTGCCGGGTGATTTGTGTCTGGTCCAGATAGTCCATGCCGACCCGACGGAGATTGGCGTCATTCAGCACGAAACCCGCGGGTTCGATGATGTCCACAGGAAGATTGAGGCAGGCCGCGAGGCGGAACACGGCGCCCGCGTTCTGGGGTATGTCGGGCTGATAGAGGGCAATGCGCATGTTCGGCGGGTCCGGGGTCTATGGGCGTGGTGATGCCAAAAGGGTCGAATTGGCGGCCAAGCCGGGCTTGGCAAACGGTCGGCACTTCGATTATATCCGGTCGCATTGAAGGGCGCACACGGGTTCCGGGGGGCATTCTGGAGATTTCGCGCACAGCACCTGAGATGATGCCACTGGACGCATTGCGGCACGGTGTCACATTGCTGGATGACAGGAAATCTCATACGCCTCGCGACACTTGCTGTACGATTCGCATACCTGCGGCGCGTTTGCGCCGAACCAAGGACAATTGCCCATGAGCGATGACACTCAGGATCACGACGGTCACTCCGGTAATCGACGCGACTTCCTCTATCTCTCCGCTGGCGCCTTTGGCGCAGTCGGTCTCGGCGCGGCTCTCTGGCCGTTCATCAGTTCGATGAACCCATCAGCTGATGTGCTTGCGCTGTCTACGACAGAGGTCGACCTCTCACAGGTTGAGGATGGCCAGCGCATCACTGTGAAATGGCAAGGCAAGCCGGTCTTCATCGACCGCCGTACACCGAGCGCCATTGAGGAAGCCGAGAGCACGCCGCTTTCCGATCTGCGCGATCCGGAAACCGATGCCGAACGGGTCCTTCAGCCCGAATGGCTGGTGGTGATTGGCATCTGTACCCATCTCGGGTGTGTGCCCCTAGGGCAGAAACCATCCGAAAATCGTGGCGACTGGGGCGGCTGGTTCTGCCCCTGCCATGGTTCTCACTACGATACATCCGGACGTATTCGCAAAGGCCCGGCACCGCTGAACCTGCCGGTGCCGCCATACGCGTTCCAGGATGACTCCAATACATTCATCAAGATTGGTTGAGGCAGATATGAGCGCCGGAGCACATCAGACCGGGGGCACAGGTAGCGGCCTCGTCAAGTGGATCGACAGTCGCCTGCCGGTCTTCTCCTATCTCCAGAAGGAATACGCCGAGTACCAGTCACCCAAGAACTTTAACTGGTTCTGGAACTTTGGCGCGATCCTGACATTCCTGCTCGTGATGATGATCATGTCGGGAATTTTCCTGGCGATGCAGTATCAGCCCAACACTGCGCTGGCTTTCGATTCCGTCGAACGGATCATGCGTGACGTGAACTTCGGCTGGCTGCTGCGTTATCTGCACCAGAACGGTGCGACGTTCTTCTTCATCGCGATTTACATCCACATGTTCCGTGGCATGTATTACGGGTCCTACAAGGCCCCGCGCGAACTGCTGTGGATGCTTGGCGTGATCATCCTGCTGCTCGCGATGGCCACAGCCTTCATGGGCTATGTGCTTCCCTGGGGGCAGATGAGCTTCTG